>NZ_JBEXLR010000011.1:0-99083 GCF_040610095.1 Micromonospora sp. NPDC004540 | reverse complement strand
CACCCTGGCCCTCGCGTCCGCCGGGAGCGACGTCGGCGGCGCGGAGGCCGCGCTGCGGGTGGTGGCCGAGTTCGCCGACCGGCTGCGCGGCCGGCGGCTGACCGTGCTGGTGCTCGCCGACGGCGGCGCGGAGCTGCCGGCCCGGCTGGGCGTGGCGGAGGCCGCCCTGCCCGCGGACGTCGCCGTGCACGTGGTCCCGGGCTCGCCGGACCGGCTGCCGGTGGCGCTCAAGGCGGCCGGCGCGGCCGGGGCCCCACTGTTCACCGTGGTCGACGGCGGCGAACCCGACGCGGCCCTGCTGGCCGCCGCCGCGTCCGGCCGCCCGGCTGAGGTGCTGCTGGTCACGGCGCCCGGCCGCTCGCTGCGCCCGGCGCTGACCGGGGCCGGCTTCCCGCTGGTCACCGAGGTCGAGCTGGTGCCGGCCGACGGCGGGCCGGCCCGGCTGCTCGGCTACGCCACCGGCTCGGACCGTGGCCTGGAGGCGGTCAAGGACGCGCTCTGGGCGGTCGACGAGTATGCCGGGGTGCGCTACCGCGACCCGGCCGACCCGGCGGGGCGGCTGCTCGACATCAGCCTCGACCCCGAACCCGGCCCGCTGCGCCGCGAACTGCTGGCCGAGCTCACCCGCTCCGGCCCGCGTACGGTGACCGAGCTGCGCCGCTTCGCCGCCACCTCGACGGTCTACCGGGCCGCCGACGCGAACCGGGCGCTCACCTCACTGCTCGCCGCCGGCGCGGTGACCCGCGACCCCGGGCACGGCCGGCTCGGCGGGGACACGGTGATCAGCGCCGGGTCGGGCGGGGCCGCTGCGTCATCTGCTTGACCACGATGGACGCCCCGGTGGCGATCACCCCGATGCTGAACACCATCTGCGCGCAGACCACCACCCGGGCGATCTGCCCCTCGGCGTTGACGTCGCCGTAGCCGACCGTGGTAAGCGTGGCGAGCGCGAAGTAGAGCGCGTCGATCCGGGTCCGCATGCCGTGGAACTCGCCGGGGCGGCTGCTCGCCACCACGTAGTCGGCGAGGGCGAAGACCAGCAGCCCGGCGATCAGCGCCACGGCGAGCCGGATCAGCGCGCGGGTCTCCGCCTCGCCGGTCGGCTGGGTGGCGGCGACCTGGCGGCGCACCTGGCCGGTGACCAGGAACGCGACCACGAGCACCAAAACCAGGGTGCCGGCGGAGCGCAGGGCGAGCCGCAGGCCGTTCGGGTCCGGCGCGACCGGGACGAGGAAGTAGGCGAGCAGCAGCAGCGCGACGGCCGCCGCGGCCCGCCGCCGCTCCCACCGGAAGGACTGGTCCGCCACGGCACGATTCTCCGTGGCGCCGGGGTTCCCGTCGGCGGAACGACGAAGCCGGCCCGGACGCCGAGCGGGGTGCCGGTCAACCACCGGCACCCCGCGCGACCTCGGGACGTCACGCCCGGGACTTGTCCTGCTTCCAGGAGAGCGGCCCCGGCAGGTCCACGCGGTGGGCGCGGGTGTTGGAGTTCCACGACCAGCGGCCGATCTTGAAGCTCCACGACGAGAAGCCGTTCTCCGTGAAGTGAAGGATCAGCGGACCGTACTTCTTGCGCTTGCGGAACTGGATGCCCATGGGGTCCTCCTTCGTCGTCTCCCTGCCTCTGCGGCATCGAACATGCCCGAAACGGCGGTTCGCGAAACCCGGTCGGATCCGGTCTGGACGGTGCCCGTCCCACCCGTCACAATCTCTATCCAACGGGTAGGTGTTAAGGGGCGGTAAATGCTGGTGGTGACGGGTTGTAACAGAGCCAGCGACGCAGGTCTCACTCTATGGAAGGGCATTGACCGGCGCGGAGAACGGTCGGCAGCATGAGGTCATGTCGCAGCGGGACGAGCTTCTCCTCACCGCTCGCGTGCACGTCGACCTGGTCCGGCACGCGAGCGCGCTCTGTTGAGCTGACCGCTTCCGGTCGTCGCATCTCCTCCGCTCGTCCGCTCCCGTCGCCGGCGCATCGTGGCCCGGCCGGCAGCGGCGCGCTCTCGCGCCCCCCACGGGCTCTCGCCACCGCATCGTGGACAGATCAGGAGACCTCTCCATGCCCTCCACCCGTCAGTCGCTGCGGCGTACCCTCGCCGCCGCCGTCACCCTGCTCGCCCTCACCGCCGCCGCCGGTTGCGGCGCCGACGCCGCCGCCGGCGGCAGGCAGACCAAGGAACTGCGCTACCAGGGCTCGGTCGGCCAGGTGACCCTCCCCGAACTCGCCGCCGACCTCGGCTACCTCGGCGACGTCAAGCTCGACTGGATCGGCAACGTCACCGGCGGCCCGGCCGACATCCAGGCCACCGCCACCGGCCAGACCGACTTCGGCGGCGCCTTCAACGGCGCCATCGTCAAGCTCCAGGCCGCACACGCCCCGATCACCGCCGTGGTCGCCTACTACGGCTCCGACGCGCAGACCTTCCAGGGCTACTACGTGCTCGAAGACAGCCCGATCCGCGGCCCGCGCGACCTGATCGGGAAGAAGGTCGGCATGAACACCCTCGGCGCGCACGCCGAGGCGGTGCTCAAGACCTGGCTGGCCAAGGGCGGCCTGACGCCCGCCGAGGTCGCCAAGGTCGAACTGGTCGCGCTGCCCCCGGTCAACATCGAGCAGTCGCTGCGGCAGCAGCAGATCGACGTCGCGGTGCTCGGCGGCGTGATCCGCGACAAGGCGGTCGCCACCGGCGGCGTCCGCACCGTCTTCACCGACTACGAGTTGCTCGGCGCGTTCAGCGGGGGCAGCTACGTCTTCCGGGACGACTTCATCAAGCGCAACCCGGAGACCGTCCGGGCGTTCGTCACCGGTGTGGGCAGGGCCATCGAGTGGGCGCGGACCCAGCCCCGGGAGACCGTCATCGCCCGGCTGGAGTCCATCATCACCAAGCGCGGCCGCAACGAGGACCCGTCCCTGGTGAAGTACTGGAAGTCCAGCGGGGTGGCCGGGAAGGGCGGTCTGATCAGCGACCGCGAGTTCACCACCTGGATCGACTGGCTGGCCGACTCCGGCGAGCTCAAGGGCGACCGGCCGAAGCCCGGCGACCTCTACACCAACAGGTTCAACCGGTTCGCCACCGACGGGGGTGGCGCGTGAGCACCGACAAGATCCTCTTCGACCGGGTGACGAAGGTCTTCCCGGGCCGGCGGGGCGGCGGCGCGGTCACCGCGCTCGACGAGCTGACCCTCGGCGTACGCCCCGGCGAGTTCCTGGTCGTCGTGGGCCCCAGCGGCTGCGGCAAGTCCACCCTGCTCGACCTGCTCGGCGGGCTCTCCGCCCCGACCGGCGGGCAGGTGCTGGTCGACGGCCGGCCGGTCAGCGGGCCCGGCCTGGACCGCGGCATCGTCTTCCAGCAGTACGCGCTGCTGCCCTGGCGCACCGCCGCCGGCAACGTCGCGTTCGGGCTGGAGGCCAAGGGCGTGCCGCGCGCGGAGCGCGCCGACCTGATCGCCCACCACCTCGACCTGGTCGGGCTCGCCGGGTTCGCCGACCGCTACCCGCACGAGCTGTCCGGCGGCATGAAGCAGCGGGTGGCCATCGCCCGCAGCCTCGCGTACGACCCCGACGTGCTGCTCATGGACGAGCCGTTCGCGGCGCTCGACGCGCAGACCCGCGACTCGCTCCAGGACGAGCTGGTCCGGATCTGGCAGGCCACCGGCAAGACCATCGTCTTCATCACCCACGGCATCGACGAGGCCGTCCACCTCGGCCAGCGGGTCGCCGTGATGACCTCCCGCCCCGGGCGGATCAAGGAGGTCATCGACATCGAGCTGGGCGACCGCGAGGCGGAGGAGGACCTGCGCTCCTCCGACGCGTTCCGGCACCACCGGCACCAGATCTGGACGCTGCTGCGCGACGAGGTGCGCGCCGCCCAGTCCGCCGTACGAGAGGAGGCCCGCGTTGGTTGACATCGCCGAACGGCCCGCCCGCCCGGCGGCCCGGCCCACCGTATCCCCGGCGGCGGCTCCCGCCGCCGCGTCCACCCTGCCCGGACGGCTGGTCGGGCTCGGCGGCCGGGCCCTGCACCGCAGCGTCGCGCTGCTCGCCCTGGCCGCCGTCTGGGAGACCGCACCCCGCGCCGGGCTGGTCGACCGGGTCTTCCTGCCCCCGCTCTCCGAGGTGCTCACCGCCTGGTGGACGTTGCTGCGCAACGGGCAGCTCGCCGACCACGTCGGCGCCAGCCTGACCCGCTCGCTCACCGGGCTGGCCCTGGCCGTGGCCGCCGCGATCCCGCTCGGCCTGCTGATCGGCTGGTACCGGCCCCTCGCCGACCTGCTCAGCCCGCTGCTGGAGGTGTTCCGCAACACCGCGGCGCTGGCGCTGCTGCCGGTCTTCGTGCTCATCCTCGGGCTGGGCGAGACCTCCAAGATCGCCCTCGTGCTCTACGCCTGCTCCTGGCCGATCCTGCTGAACACCATCGCCGGGGTGAAGGGCGTGGACCCGCTGCTGATCCGCTCCGCCCGCTCGATGGGGCTCAACCACCTGCGGCTGTTCCAGAAGGTGATCCTGCCGGCGGCCGTGCCGACCATCTTCACCGGTGTCCGGCTCGCCGGGGCGTACTCGATTCTCGTGCTGGTCGCCGCCGAGATGGTCGGCGCGAAGGCCGGGCTCGGCTACCTCATCAACTACGCGCAGTACAACTTCGCGATCCCCGACATGTACGCCGGGATCATCACGATCTCCGCCATCGGCCTGGTCGTCAACCAACTCCTCGTCGCCGGAGAACGCCGCTTCTCCACCTGGCGCGTCGACGTCACCGCCTGAGAGGAACCCCCATGTCCCGAACCCTGCACCTCAACGCGTTCCTGATGGGTGTCGGCCACCATGAGGCGGCCTGGCGGCACCCGCGCACCGACCCGCGCCGAATCGCCGACGTGAAGCACTTCCAGGAGCTGGCCCGGATCGCCGAGCGGGGCACCCTCGACTCGGTGTTCCTCGCCGACGGGCTCGCCGTGGGCCCGGCCGTCCGGCACAACATCCAGGCCGTCTTCGAACCGCTCACCCTGCTGGCCGCGCTGGCCACCGTCACCGAGCACATCGGCCTGATCGCCACCGCCTCCACCACCTACAACGAGCCGTTCAACCTGGCCCGCAAGTTCGCCTCGCTGGACCACCTCAGCGGCGGCCGGGCCGGCTGGAACATCGTCACCTCCGCCCAGGCCCGCGAGGCGCGCAACTTCAACCTCGACGACCACCCGGCGCACGCCGAGCGCTACCGGCGGGCCGCCGAGTTCGTCGACGTGGCGATCAAGCTCTGGGGCAGCTGGGAGGACGACGCGCTGGTCCTCGACACCGCGGCCGGCGTCTTCGCCGACACCGACCGGGTGCACGACATCGCGCACCGCGGCGAGCGGTTCCGGGTGCACGGCCCGCTGAACACCCCCCGGCCGCCGCAGGGCCGGCCGCTGCTGGTGCAGGCCGGCTCGTCCGCCGACGGCATCGCGTTCGCCGCCCGCTACGCCGAGGCCGTCTTCACCGCCCAGCAGACCCTCGCCGACGGCCAGGCGTTCCACGCCGAGCTGAGGCGAGCGACCGCCGCCGCCGGCCGGGACCCCGACGGGGTCAAGGTGCTGCCCGGCATCGCGCCGGTGATCGGGGGTACGGAGTCCGAGGCCCGTGCCCTCGCCGACGAACTGGAGGCGCTGATCGTGCCCGAACACGCCCTCGCCCAGCTCTCCGGAATGACCGGTCTCGATCTCACCGGGCTGCCGTTGGACGGGCCGCTGCCCGACCTGCCCGACGACACCGCGGTGCAGTCCCACCAGAGCCGCTACCAGCTCGTCGTCGACCTGGCCCGGCGGGAGAAGCTCACCATCCGGCAGCTCATCGGCCGGCTCGGCGGCGGGCGCGGGCACCGCGTGGTCGCCGGCACCCCCGAGCAGATCGCCGACCAGATCGAGCTCTGGTTCACCCAGGGCGCCGCCGACGGCTTCAACGTCATGCCACCCCTGCTGCCCCACGGTCTGGAGGCCTTCGTGGACCACGTCGTACCGCTGCTGCGCCGGCGCGGCCTGTTCCGGCACGAGTACACCGGCCGCACCCTGCGCGAGCACTACGGGCTGCCCCGCCCGGCCAGCACCTACGCCGACCGAGAGCTGGTGACGGCGTGACCACCGTGGACCGGCCCGGGGCCGGCACCGTCGAACTGCGCCCGGTCGACGCCGACACGTTCCGCGGGCTGCTGCGCCGGCAGGCGTCCACGGTCACCGTGGTCACCACCCCCGGCCTGCACGGCGGCCGGCGCCTGCCGTCGCTGCCGGCGGCCGGCTTCACCGCCACCTCGTTCACCTCGGTGTCGCTGGACCCGCCGCTGGTGTCGTTCTGCCTCGGCCGCGAGTCGTCGACCTGGCCGACCGTGGCCCGCGCCGAGCACGTGGCCGTGCACCTGCTCGCCTCCGGGCAGCAGGAGGTCGCGAAGATCTTCGCCACCAGCGGGATCGACCGGTTCGCCGCCCACCCGGGCTGGGAGACCGGGCCGTTCGGGGTGCCGCTCATCGCCGACGCCCTGGCCGTGCTGCTCTGCCGGGTGGTCCGCCGGGTCGACGCCGGCGACCACACCCTCGTGCTCGCCGAACCGCTGGCGCTCGGCGCGGGCGAGGACGGTGACCCGCTGGTGCACCACCGCGGTGGCTACACCACCACGCTGGGCGCGTGGCCGGAGACGTGGTGAGCGCACCCGCCACCGACCTGCTCGCCCTCGACCGGGCCGCCCAGGCCCTGCTGTTCCGGGCGGCCCGGACGGCCAACGCGTTCACCGACGAACCGGTCGACGAGGAGCAGGTCCGGGCGATCCACGACCTGGTCCGGAACGGCCCGACCGCGATGAACGCCCAGCCCCTGCGGGTGCTGCTGCTGCGCTCGGCGCCGGCCCGGGCCCGGCTGCTGCCCCACCTCAGCTCCGGCAACCGGGACAAGACGGCGGGGGCGCCGCTGACCGCGGTGCTCGCCGCCGACGTGGACTGGCACGACCGGCTGCCCGAACTGTTCCCGCACCGGCCCGGCGCGCGGGACTGGTTCGCCGGCGACCCGGCCGGCCGGGAGGCCCAGGCCCGGCTCAACGCCGCGCTCCAGATCGGCTACCTGCTGGTCGGGGTGCGCGCCGCCGGGCTGGCCGCCGGCCCGATGGCCGGGTTCGACACCGCCGGGGTGGAGCGGGAGTTCTTCCCGGACGGCCGGCACCGGGTGCTGCTGCTCATGAACATCGGCCGGCCGGCGCCGGACGCCTGGCGGGAGCGGCTGCCCCGGCTCGACTACGCCGAGGTGGTCAGCGTCCTCTGAGGCGTCAGCGGGGCTCCCAGGCGTCGGGGCGGGCGATCAGCTTGCGGACGTGGCCGGGGAGCTTCCCGCTGGCCATCTCGGCCAGGCTCACCTCGTCGACCACCTGCCGGACGGCGGCGCGGACGGCCACCCAGAGCCGGGGCAGGTTCTCGGCCGCGCCCTCGTACTGCGTCTCCTCGGGGCGCAGCCCGCGTACCCCGGCGAGGGGGCCGTCGACGGCGCGCAGGATCTGCCCGATGGTGACCTCGCGCGGCGGCCGGGCCAGGGTGTAGCCGCCCTCGGCGCCGCGCTGGGCCCGGACGATCCCGGCCCGGCGCAGGTCGGCCAGGACCGCCTCGAGGAACTTGCGGGGCATGTCCTGCTCCGCCGCGATGGCCTGGGTGGACAGCAGGGTGGGGTACGCCGTGGCCAGGCTCAGTGCGGCCCGGACCGCGTAGTCGCCGCGCGCGGAGATCTGCACAGTGCCATCATGCCCGGCCGACGGGGGCGGGGGAGTCGGCGGGCGGCCGAGGGCGCACCATGCGGACGGGCAGGGGTTGCTCCCGGGCGGCCCGGAAGGCCCCGGGACTCACCCCGACCTCGCGGGTGAAGAAGCGACCGAAGTTGGTCGGCTCGGGAAAGCCGAGCCGCCGGCCGATCCGGGCGATCGGCTCGTCGGTGGCGGCCAGCAGCCGGCTGGCCTGCAACGCCACCCGCTCGTCGATCACCTGCTTGGCACTGCGGCCGGTCACCGCCAGGCAGGCCCGGGTCAGGGTGCGCACCGAGCAGCCGAGCTGGGCGGCGTAGTCCTCCACCCGGCGGGTGTGCCGGTAGCCGCGCTCCACCTCCCGGCAGAGCCGCCGAAAGGTCTCCGTCTCGGCCCCCGGCGTGGCCCGCTCGTCGGCGCCGGACAGCAGGTTCAGCCGCAGCAGCAGCACGGCGAGCTGGTGGCGCAGCAACGCCGCCGCGGCCGGGATCCCGGCGTGCCGGTCGGCGTCCACCGCCAGCTGGGTCACCTCGCTGATCACCGCGTCCTCGTCCTCCCCGGCGAGCTGCCGGTACGCCGGCACCGCGTCCGGGTCGACGTCCAGGCCGCGCAGCGTCTCCGGACCCCAGCGCACCACCGTCGCGTCGAGCTGCGGACCGAGGCAGCGCAGCACCTGACCGGGGCGGGCCCGCAGCAGCGTGCCCGGGCGACAGGGCAGCGCGCGGAAGTCCAGCTCCGCGCTGCCGTGACCGTGGGTGACCAGGATCAGCAGGTCGGCGCCGAGGAGGGCCGGCCGGGGCCAGCCGGGCGCGGGCGCCAGCTCGGCGAGCGCACCGGTGACGATCTCGTCGGCGTCGACGCGAGGCGCCGACAGGTCGGTGCGGGTGGCCGGGGAGGGCTGACCGGTAGTGACCATCGTCCCGACGGTAACCGCCCGGCGCGCACGTTGCATCTCGACGGTTTCGGCCGGTCTTGTCGGTAGCGGGAGCCGACGGTTAGGTTACCGATCGGTAGCGCCGGGGTCGCCCGACCGACCCGCGGCCCGACACACCGGCGATGGGATGGGCATGACGGATCTGTTCTCGGTCGAAGGCAAGACGGTCCTGGTCACCGGCGGCTCGCGGGGGATCGGTCTGATGATCGCCCGGGGCTTCGTACGGGCCGGCGCCAAGGTCATCATCTCCTCGCGCAAGGCCGACGTCTGCGAGACCGTGGCCAAGGAACTCTCCGCCGAGGGGCACTGCGAGGCGATCCCCGCCGACCTCGGCCACGACGAGGGCGCGCTCGGGCTGGCCGAGGCCGTGCGGGAGCGCACCGACCGGCTCGACGTGCTGGTCAACAACGCCGGCGCCACCTGGGGCGCGCCGCTGGAGTCGTATCCCGAGGCGGCGTTCGACAAGCTCTGGGCGGTCAACGTCAAGGCCGTCTTCCGGCTCACCACCGCGCTGCTGCCCGCGCTGCGCGCGGCAGCCAGCCCCGACGACCCGGCCCGCGTGATCAACATCGGCTCGATCGACGGCATCCGGGTGCCGTGGATGGAGGTGTACGCCTACTCGGCGACCAAGGCGGCCGTGCACATGCTCACCCGCAGCCTCGCCCACCAGCTCGCCGGCGAGCGGATCACGGTCAACGCGATCGCGCCCGGCCCGTTCGAGAGCAAGATGATGGCCTTCGCGCTGGACGACCCGGCCTCCCGGGCGGCCATCGAGCAGCAGGTGCCGCTGGGCCGGATCGGCCGCCCCGAGGACATGGCGGGCACGGCGATCTACCTGTCGTCGCGGGCCGGCGCGTACCTGACCGGGGCGGTCATCCCGGTCGACGGTGGGATCACCACGCACGGCTGAGGTGCTCCCGGCGTACCCGGAACTGACGGCCCGGGGCCGCGCGGACTCGGCAGATCCGCGCGGCCCCGGGTGTGCCGTGTCAGCGGCCGGCGAGCAGGCGGTTCACCGCCGTGTCGACGTCCAGGTGCTCGGCCTCGCGGCCGCGCGGGACGACGACGTAGGTCCGGCGCAGGAAGCGCACCAGCACGCTGCGCGGGACCTCGAAGAGGGCGTTGCCGTCCGGGGACGACAGCGCGAGCGCGACGAAGTCGCCGCGCGGGGTGGCCCACGGCCAGACCCGGACGTCGCCGATGCCGGCCGGCTCGTCGAGCCCGGTGACCAGCAGTTCGCGGGCGAACGACCAGCTCACCGCCTCGCCGCCGGCGGATTCGGCGTGAAACAGGACATGGACCGCATACGGGTCAGCAGGGTCGTAACGCAGACTGGCACGCACCGGCAAGGCGGTGGCGTCAGGCGCGACGAGCCTTAGCGACGTCTCGACCTCTACGGTCGTCGGTCGAATGACACTCATGGACGTTCTCCCCCCGGCACCGCTGCGGAACGCGCGTGTCCCGCTTTTCCCATACTCAGGTGCTGCTCCTGGCTACGCTCCGCCATACGCTGACTTCACCCAGTGGTGGGAAGGGGGTCGGAAAGCCTTCGAGAACATGAAAATTCTTGTAGGATTTCCGGTTCCGCCCGATCCGCGTCCCGCCCGGCAACAGGTGGTTCAGTCGTCGACTTACTCCGGTAACGTCCAGTCCTCAGCGAGGGTGACGGTCGCGGGCGACACTGGGGGTGGAAATGGTCACGAGGGGTTCCTCGGTGGAAACGAGGACCACGGCCGGCCCGCCGAAAGGTGCGGCCCGAGCAGCCGAAAGTCGGGGGTACGAGGTGCCTGTCGAAGGGGGTCCGCGGACCGCTCTGGCCGAGCGACGCGACGGCTGGCGGGGCCGCCTGCACGCCACCCTCGAACTGATTCGGGCCAACCCCACCGGCCGGGTCGCCCTCAAGATCTTCATCGGGCTGCTCGGCGCCATCGTGGTCACCGTCGGCATCGCGCTGATCCCGCTGCCCGGGCCCGGCTGGCTGCTGGTGATCGCCGGCCTCGGCGTCTGGGCCGTCGAGTTCCACTGGGCGCGGCGGCTGCTCGCCTTCACCCGCCGGCACGTCAACGCCTGGACACGCTGGGTTACCAGTCGATCGCTGCCCGTACGCTGCGCCCTGGGCGCCGTCGGGCTGGTGTTCGTGTCGGTCGTGGTGTGGCTGTCGCTCAAGTACAGCCTCGGCATCGACCTCGTGGCGCGGGCGCTGCACTACCTCGCGACGCACTGAGACCCGGTTTTTGGTCCGGGGTCTCGATCAGGTAGAGTCATCGGCGCTGAGGGCGATTAGCTCAGCGGGAGAGCGCTTCGTTCACACCGAAGAGGTCACTGGTTCGATCCCAGTATCGCCCACGCAGGTCAAAGGCCACTTCCCGGGTTCGGGAGGTGGCCTTTCTGCTTGTGTACAGCAGCTAAGTACAGCAGCCCGGTCATCGAGCTAGCGAGTCGCCGAGCCGCTTGAGGGCTTCTCTCGTCGCCTTTGACGAGACTTGGGTGTAGATCTCCATCGTTACCGAGAATCTGGCGTGCCTCAGCACCTGCATGGCGACTCGCGGATGGACGTCCAGGTCGGCCAGGAGCGTGGCGCAGGTTCTTCTTGCGTCGTGAACGGTGATCGGCTTGACGTTGGCCTTCTCGCACCTCGTCTGCCACGACCGTTGGAAGTTGCGCGGCTCGATTGGTGTGCCATAGCGGGTGGTGAATACGAGTCCGGTTTCGTGCCACGCATTGCCTGCCGCTGCTTCAGCCTCGTCGCGTTGTTGCTGTCTGAGCTTGAGGGCGGTCAGGCAGATGTCGGGCAGGGGGAGGGTGGCGTTGGACGCCTGGGTCTTGGTGTCGCGGTGGAGGAGCTGGCCGCGGACGCGTTGCAGTTGGCGGCCGATGGTCAGCTCTCCGGCGTCGAGGTCGACGTCCTCCCAGGTGAGCCCGAGGGCTTCGCCCTTGCGCAGACCGGTGACGAGGACCAGGGCGTAGGCCGCGTAGAGCGGGTCCTCGTCGGCGCGGGCCGATTCGAGAAACTTCCGCGCCTCGTCGCTCGACCAGGACTTGCCCCTGCGGCGGCGGACGGTGGCGAGGGTGACCGGCACGGCGGGGTTCTTGGTGATGAGGTCTTCGGCCTGGGCGTGGGTGAGGGCGGCCCGCAGCGCGGCCCGGATGTCGCTCAGTGTCCGCGTCGACGGGACGGCCCGGCAGCAGCGGCCAACCGCGCAGCAGCGCCGCTTGTGCTTCGGGCGGGCGGCGTCCTTGCCCTGGGCGCAGCACTGGCAGGTCCGGGCCACCTGGTTGATCCACGTCTGCACGTCGCGGGATTGGAGCCGGTCGAGCCGCTTGGACCCGAGGCCAGGGGAGATGTAACGGCGGACGACGTCTCGTAGGTGGCGTAGGTCAGGGGAGCCCGGTTCGGCTGGATGATCTCGGCCAGCCACCACGTGAGGAAGCTGCCGACCGTCGGAACGCTGGTCGCCACCGGTCCGGCCTTGGCCTGTTGGTGCAACTTGATCCACTTGTCGTGGACGGCTTCGCGGGTCTTGCCGTAGACGTACTTGCGAGTGCGTTTGCCGTCGGGCTTGGTGACCCAGACGTAGGCGGCGAAGCCGTTGCGGTAGGGGAAGATCGAGCCTTCGCCGTTTGCACGGGCACGTCCGGGCATCAGGCGGCCTCCTGGCGTTCGACCTGTTCGCGGATGTAGTCGTCGACCCATTCGGGGAGGATGCGGCGGTACTTCCTTGATGGAGCGCAGCTCGCCGGTGGCGATCTTCATCTTGACCTTGGAGATGCCGAAGCCGAGCAGCACGCGACTTCTGCCGGTGAGTACCAGCGGGGGCGGAGGTCGTGGCTCATGCGGCGGCCCCGGTGAGCCAGGCTTCGTAGGCGAGTTCTTCCCGGCCGATGCGTCTGCTCTCACGTCGCTGTCGGGCGGCGGTGTTGGCAAGCAGGGCATCGCCTTCCGTGAGCCAGCCGGACCCGAGGTAGGTGAGGGTGCCGACGGTGATCGTGTCTGTTGTGGGTTCGTCGTCTTCTTCGCGCCGGTAATTAGCGCGGATGGCGCGGAGCAGGCCAAATGTGACGGAGTAGCGGCGGGCTTTGGTGAGGAAGTGGCCGCCGAAGCCGAGCATGTGTGCCCAGCGGCGCAGCCCGGAGTAGGGGCGCGGTTTGGTGTCAAGGCTGGCTTGACGGTCGCCGGCGGTTGCGGCGCCGCCGGTCATGTCGGTGTGGGTGGGGCGGCCGAGGTGCCAGCAGGCGTCGATGAGGCGGGCGAGGTGGTCGCCTTCGGGGTCGGCGTAGTCGTCGATGGTGGCCGGGGTGAGTCGGGTGGACGAGTGGCCCGTGGCTTCGGTGGACTTGGTGGCGTACTTGGAAACCGCTCACCTGGGAGGGGGAGGGGTGGCCGCCGGTGGCCAGCTCCGACCCCGGGAGCCGGGTCCGTACCAGGCGAGGTCGGGTCAACAGCGCCACTGTGGCGGTGTCCGCCGGGGGCGCGGTCCGTGACACGAAAGCCGACTCAGTCTGTCCCGGCAGCGTCCGTACGGGCGTCAAGGTCCGCTTGACGTGGCGGACCGGGCGGCGGCCCACTCCCCAGAAGGGCGGCACGCGATGCCCACGCGGCGCCCCGGCTCCCCCTGGACACGGCGGCGCCGAGTACAGAGGTATCGAGATGCTTGAGGGACTCCAGTACCAGAGTGGCAATCGCAAAGCGCGGATCGCAGCGATCAGCGGCCTCGGGAACGGCGACGACCGCCATCTGGGCTGACACGCCAGCGAGGACGCCGTTGAGCGAGTCCTCGATCACCACGCACTCGTCGGGTGACGCACCGAGGGCGGCGGCGGCCCGGAGATAGGCACCCGGGTGGGGCTTGCCGTGTTCGTCGTCTTCGGCCGAAAACACGGCATCGAAGGATCGGTCGAGGCCGGCGCTCGCGAGCGCATGCCGAATCACCGACTCCGGCGACGATGACACGACGGCGATCGCCCTTGATGCACGCGCACACGTCGCGACGGCGTGATCGGCGCCGGGCTTCACCGCCACTCCCTCCCTCAGCCTGCGGCACACCGCGGCGACGATCTGCTGCTGGACGTCGTCGGGGTCGGCTTGAATGGTGGCCCGATCGAACCAGTAGGCCACCATGTCCCTTTGCCGCATCCCGCGCGTCGCCGCCTGCATCTCCGTCGTGAGGTGCAGGCCGAGCGGACCGAACACTTCACGCTTTGCCGCGTCCCAGATCGGCTCGGAGTCGATCAGAAGCCCGTCTAGGTCGAATAGGACGACCGGTTGCATCAGCTGAGACGGTCTACGATGAAGCACATCGCGATGAGCTCCCGACACCAGTGCTCGAATACCTCGCGTCGCATCTGACGCTTCGATCGGCGCGTCGCGGATTCGCCCCTGCTCGCCGACTCGCTCGACAAAGGTCTCAAGGCCAATCGAGGGATCAACAGCCACGGTCATCAGTCTATGCAAGGCCGCCGAGGGGCAGTGCCGTGGACAGCAGGCAGACCGAGATTCGTGCCCGACCCGTGCCCGACCCAGCGGTCAACACCGGTTAGCATCGCGACATTGGGCAGCCACAACATCGATCGCTATGCGTTTCCAACCGCCCGCCATGGCTGGTCAACGCCTCGACCGAACCGTTTCGTCAGAGCGATGCAAGGCACCTTCCAAGCTGACGGTGCCTGGCAGGGTTGGTCGGGCTTGCACTCTCGACGTAGGGCACACTTGCGTAGACGGCCCGGCCGGGGAGCCCGCCCCCGCGCGGCTGGAGCTAAGCCGAGCCGGCGTCTCGGTGACGCGACGGGGCACCGTCGCGGCGACAGGTGTCTTGGAACCCGACGGGCCGTCCCTCATCGCTCGGGCCTGCGGTGATCGTGGCTGCCATGGGTGACTATCTGAGTGACGACGGGTGTGAGCGGCGGAGGACGTCTACGGACTCCCAGGGACGGTTGCCGCAGCTAGATTCTCCTGGCAATGCAGGTCAACGAGCCCTGTTGGTTGCCTGGGGGTCAAGGAGTCCGCCGGGGCACACACGGGGCACAAAACACTGTGAAACGTCGGCAACCAGCCATCAACAACGTGAGCCCAGGAGCAAGCGTGACCAGTGCGCCGACCAGGTCGCCGCAGGTCACGGGCGAGGCGGTCTAAGTTCCGCTTCAACGTCTGAGGATCTGCCTGGTGACCGCTTGCGTCAGCTGACCGTGGCGGCGGTGAGGAAGAACGTGACTGTGTATGTAAACCGGTGCGCGGCGACGGCATCGTCGAACGCGTCTGCGAAGGCCTGCGCCTCGGCAGGGTCGAGTGCGCCACGTTCGGCAGCTGTGGCGGCCCAGCTTCGGAGGCCGAGCACGTTGTCGACGGCGGTCGGGTTGCGGACCACGAGGGTTCGGGCTTCGACGTTGATGTCGACCAGGCCGTACGCGGCGAGGAGGCCGGCATGTTGATGAGCCAGGGTGCCGTTGCGGAGGAGGACATCAGCTCGGAACCGCAGGACGCGCCGAGCCAAACTCTGGTCGGCGATGTCGAGCACCTGAGTGTCGTAATCCGGGTCTGCTAGGACGACGCGGCCACTCGGCCGGACGACCCGGACCAGCTCTTTGATCGCGGCGTGGGGATCGGCGACGTGTTGCAGTGTGCGATCGGCCCATGCTCCATCAAAGGAGCGGTTGAGAAACGGAAGGTGATGGGCGTCGGCAACGGCGCATTCGGTCAAGCCGCGGGCTCGCATCGCAACGGACATCGTCCGGGCGTGGTCGACCGTTGCCACGCTGACGCTGTGGTCATCCCTCAGCCGGACCGCGCTTGCCCCTGTTCCGGCGCCTACTTCGAGATAGCGGCGACCAGGAGACGGACGGAGTAGCTCACGTACCCGCTGCTGGTATGACCGGTAGAACGGCTCCTCGGTGAGGCGGTCCAGGACGGCCACCCACGAGGTCGGGTCGGGCTGGTGGTCGACGTCGATGAACCCATGCATGGTCGGAGCCTATTTGCGGCGGTTCCTGCGGTGCTGACCGGATGCGGCATTCCAACGCGGTCATGAGTTCCCCGGAGCCGGGCCAGGCCGTCGCCAGGCCGTCGAGCGCCGAACAGAAGTGACGAACGACGACTACTGACGACGACGTATGCCCAGCTAACAGCGGGAGCCGGCCTAATGGCCGGCCAAGACCACCAGGGCTTACCTGTAGTTGGTGAACCGAGGGGCCGAGACGCCGATGTCGGGATTCAGGCAGGCGGGCCAGCGAGGATGCGCTGCCATGCGTCGTCTCTCCCACCGCGCCACCAGCCCATGGCTTCGATCCACCATGTGAGCCCGACGGCGGCGTACGGGGCGATGATCTCGGCGGCGTTGTCCGGGGAAGTCCAGCCCTCTAGCCCGACGTCGAACCCGTCCAGCGACCCCCGCTGTGAAGCGACGAACTGTACCGCGGCGGCGAAGTCCTCGACCGGCACGGGAACCGTCCTGCCCGCGTCGGCGAACGTCGCTACCATCCCGTCCCAGCGGGCAGAACGTCGAAAGCCCGGCCGGTTGGGCCATCGGCCAGCACACCAGACCGGTATGCGCGGCCGTTGTACAGCTGTCGGCAGCATCCGTACCCGCGCGCCGGATGGCATGGGCACTTCCTGGCCCGACCACAGGTCTGTGAGCTGATTCAAGGACTCGTCCAGGCGTCTACCGCGGCTTCGCAGGTCGGGATCCTCCCCGAAGGCGGCGTACTCGCTATCCATCGAGCCGATACCCGCCCCGAAGACGAGCCGCCCGCCGGACAGAGTGTCCAGGGTGACGGTCTCCCGAGCCACGGTCTGCACCCGACGTCTGGGTAACGCCATCATGAGTACGCCGAGCCGGATACGCGACGTTCGGGCCGCCATCGCGGAGGCGACGACCACCGAATTCATCACGGGCCAGTCCGCCTGGTGATAGAGCACGTGATCCCACAAAAAGACCCCGTCCCAGCCCTGCTCCTCGGCCGCGACGGCCATGTCCACGAGTAACCGGGCATCGGCGAAGGGTCCGACATTCGGCAGGCCAACAGCGTATCGAGGCACTTGCGTAACCCTAGCCAACTGTCGATCTCACCGACAGTCGTCATGGTCCCGCAGTTCGCGACAGCCGTGGGCAAGCGGCGAGAGGTCGGACCCGGCCGTCGGGCGACGGTCTGAGGAGATCGGGCGGGGCCGCCGACAGCAGCGCTGACAGCAACGGACCCGAACTGGGACGATTGCTGCCCACCGGCCCCGGACGGTCGCCCGAGGCCGCGGACGAGGGCGGACTACGCCGGACGGAGCGCACAGAGCTTGTAAGCGAGGCGTCGAGGGAGGGGCGGCGGACCGGGTCTGGCCAGCTCGGGAAAACCGAAGGCTAGGTCGCCTCAGGTCAACTCCTCAGGAACGCGAGCAGATCATCGTTGACCTGGTCCTGGAGCGTGGACGTGATGCCGTGCGGCGCTCCCGGGTAGTAGATGTCCTTCGCGTTCGCGATGAGCTGGGCGGTCTTCCTCGCCGAGTCCTTGACCGGGACGATCTGGTCGTCCTCGCCGTGCAGCACCAGGGTGGGGATGTCGAACTTGGCGAGATCGTCGCGGAAGTCCGTCTCGGAGAAGGCCTTGATGCTCGCGTAGGCGTTCCACAGGCCGGCCTGCATGCTCCACAGCCAGAACTGGTCGAGGATCCCCTTCGAGACCTTCGCCCCCTGCCGGTTGGCGCCGTAGAACATCTGCGCCAGGTCCTGGTAGAACTGCGACCGGTCCTTCATCAGGTTGGCGCGCATCTGGTCGAAGACGGCGATGGGCAGGCCCTCGGGGTTGTCCGGCGTCTGCACCATGATCGGCGGCACGGCGGAGATGAGGACGGCTTTGGCGACCCGTCCCGTCCCGTGGCGGCCGATGTAGCGCGCGACCTCACCACCGCCGGTCGAGTGCCCGATCAGCGTGGCATCGGTGAGGTCGAGCGCCTCGATGACCGCTGCGAGGTCGTCGGCGTAGCCGTCCATGTCGTTGCCGCCGGAGGCCTGGCTCGACCGGCCGTGACCACGGCGGTCGTGCGCGACGACCCGGTACCCGTTCTGCACGAGGAAGAGCATCTGCCCGTCCCACGCGTCCGCGTTCAGCGGCCAGCCGTGGGAGAAGGTGACAACCGGGCCCGCACCCCAGTCCTTGTAATAGATCTCGGTGCCGTCCTTGGCGGTGATGTAGCTCATGCCGCTGTCCTTCCGATTCGTCACGGTTTGGCATGCCGGGCCGGACCGGCCCGTACCGCAGAACCGCCGAGAGTTGCGAGACGGGGTGCAGCAGCCCGTGCCCGCGATGCCGGCTTTACCCGATGTTAGAGGGCAGTGCGTAAACCATGCGCCGAGATCGGCGAACGCAGGGAAGGATTCCGCGAGCCGCCTCAACCGTTGCTCTGTCCCGTGGATGTGGCAACCGTCAGCGGACGCGGTGGCTGTGCGGCAGGTCCCTTAAGCGAGACGTCGAAGCCGAGCGGAGTCAGCAGCGAGTCAGCAAATTGCCCGCTGCGCGACGACAGCGGGCGGAACGAACAACGTAGCTGCTGTGCGTGAGCGGACGAGATGACATCGGTCGGCACTGGCTGACAACCACGACCAGGCTCCCCCCGGCGGGGTCTGTGCTCTGCTCAGGCTGGCCCACGGCTGTCAGCCCCTGCCGGCTCCCAGAGCTGGACCACGTTGCCCTCTGGATCTCGCAGGCTGGCGAATCGGCCATTGGGGTATTCCTCGGGGTCGACCTCGACGTCGATACCAGCACCACGCAGCTGGGTGACCATCGCATCTAGGTCGGCGACGCGGAAGTTGAGCGACCAGGAGTGATCAGGACCGCCAAAGTGCTCCGAGTCCGCCTGCATAGCGGCCAGGACAGTTGGACCGGGCTGTTGCCACCATGAGGACACGTCGTATGACTCCGGTGCCGAATCAACCCCGAGGTGGGTGGCGTACCAATGATTTAGTCGGTCAGGGTCATGGGCGCGAAAGAAGAGCCCGCCGATGCCGGTCACCCGTTCCACAGATCCTCCCCGGTCCTAAGGCCTGTTCTGTCTCAGACTGATCATCCCCGATACGGCGCGGTAGATGAACGAGGGCAGGCTGCCGTGCCCGGGCCCTACGGCGCGGAAGTACAGCGACTGACCCAAACCGCTGGCGCTCCCAATCCGAGCGGTTGAGGCTTGCGACCTGCCTACGACCCCAAGCGGCCACCTCGCAGACAATCCATAGGTTCAGTAGCGGGCCGGGACGTCGGACCCGATCGACCCCCGTACGAAGCAGCGAGGAGGCATCGAACGCTCCGTCTGGGGGCAACATCTGACGACAACAGGCGGGGTTGTCGCCGAGCTTGGCGACACAGGATGAGAGCCGATGGCAACAGACGATGCGCCACAACGGCGTTCGGGACGAAGTGTGCAACGCCGTGCGGGTTAGCGGCCTCGGTCGGGCTGCTTAGGCGTATCCCCGGCTTGGTGCTGTTGATCGACTCCGATGCAGGCGATCACCGCGGACCGGTCAGCAGCAAGGGGTTTGAGGTAACGATCGGCCACGACAGCATCGCGCCCCGTGCCCGGCGAGGTGGTGACGAACGGCGACCGCCAGGGTAGGTGATGCATGAGCCTCAGCCGGACAGCTGCCGCAACAGGGTCCGTGCGGCAGCCTCGGCAATGCCGGGATGGTAGATGTGGAGGTCGTCGCCGCTGAGCGGTTCAAGGAGTTCAGGCGCGGCCACAACCCGGCCCTGGACGCTGATGGCAATCTGGCGCCCGGCAGCCCGTGCCGTCCATGCAGCGAATTCATCGCGATCTTCTGGCAGTAGCGTCACCACCACGACAAAATCGCGGAGCGCATCCTGTACCAGCTCAACCCGTTCGGCCCGGGTCACGTTGAGGCCGGGATCAAGGAAGTAGCACCAGTCCCCGCCTGCACCCGGGCCAGGCAATCCGCCTGCGCCCTCGACACATGCGGCCTGGTCTATCCGGGCCACCACCTGCACCGACACCGGGTTGCGGAGCTGCCGCGGCGCCATCGTGGGCACGGCCGCTGTGCTCGGCTGCGGGGTCCGTTCACCGTGCAGCGACGTGCATGCGGCCGGGCCGATGGTGACCATGCTCGCAAGGAGGGCAACGGCTGCCCCGGATTGCCAACGTCGGCGCAGCACAGCCATGTCGTCTTCCGATCTTGAACGTGGGGCGGTGAGGAGCCCTCCTATAATCCGATCCGGCGTCAAGAGTCCTGCCGTCGGCCAGGGGATGCACCTCCAAGGGAGATGTCGGCGGGGCCGAGCCCTTCGATCTGCATCAACGCGGTTGCCGCCGCATCCGGTCCCGCTGCATGCGCAGCGCTGCCGCTGCGGCAGCTATCAGCAGGACCGCCAAAACGGGCCCGCCAGCCATGACCGCCAGGCCCGCTAGCTCAGCAGTCGTCCCCCACGGCGCACGAGCCAGCAGAGAGTCAGCGAACGGGGCGACTCCGGCCGACACCAAAGGTCACAGCCGGCGAGACGCCGAGAGCAGGACCACAGGCAACGACACCCGCCGACACTGGTCGACAACGCCGACCAGGCTCCCCCCGGCGGGGTTCGGCCTGGGGCGCCGGCGGAACGGCTGTCGACAGCAACGCTGACAGCAACGCCGCCGGACGGCGGCATATTGACGAGCGCTGGCACGGACGAAGCTCCGAGCGCGCAGCCGTTGCTGGACGCGTCCGGACGCGACGCACAGAGCTTGTAAGCGAGATATCAGTCAGTGGCGGCTCGCCGGTTCACTTACCCTTCCCGCATGAATCTCGATGATCTTCCCCTGGCGGAGTTCGCGTTCCCCGGGCCGCTGCGAGACAAGCTGGTGGCCGCCATCCTGTCCGGCGCGAAGTCCTCGACCTCCAGCCTTGTGCTCGGATACGAGTGCGCGAACGAGCCGCTGCCTCAGGTCGGCCAGCGATCGGCGGTGGTGGACTCGGAGGGCCGGCGCGTCGCGGTGATCGAGCTGACCGAGGTGCGTGTGGTCCGGCTCGCCGATGTCGATCTGCAACACGCCCTCGACGAGGGCGAGGGAGATGAGTCTGTGGCGCAGTGGCGGGCCGGGCACGAGGCGTTCTGGCAGAGCGAGGAAGTGCGCGCGGAGCTGGGCGACCCCGGCTTCACCGTCGACGACGACACCCTGGTGCTGGCCGAGCGTTTCCGGCTGGTGCACACCGTTTGATCCGACTGGCTCGCGGTCTTTCCGACTCACGTCACCGGCAAGCCTCCGGGGCTCGCCGAGCAGCCAGACGAGCAGCCAAACCGGCGAACAGCAGCGGACAATCACGGACCGGGTATCAGGTCGAGTAGGAGGACCAGCCGGCGGACCAGCGCCCGGCCACCGACTCGTAATGAGCAGGTCAGCGGTCGATGTGGAGCGGACCGACGGGATAGGTCCTGCGAGCCGCGTGGACTGGCTGAGGGCCAGGTCGATGCAGCCGGGTCTGGTCGGAACCACCGCCACCGACTTGGGTATGTCGCATGATGCGGGTGGCGGCGATGAGTAGGTCAGTGACGGTCCATATGCGGCCGTGGCGGGCGTAGATGGCGACGCCCTGGGCGCGGTGGCGGTGGGTCCACACGGTGGGGAACTGCTTGACGAGCGCGCCGGCTGGCGCGCCGAGGCCGGGTGCGGGTGTCGGCGCGCAGGTGTCGACAACCCGTCACCACTGCTGCTGTTTTGGCCCAGTGACCATCGGCAATGCATCATGCAAACGTGAGTGGATGAACACGAGCGCGTCCGTTCTAGTCATCATCAGTGTTGCGATCGGGTTTCTGGCCGGGCGTGCCTATCAGGTCGCTCATCGGGCCTGGTCGGACTACAAGAAGACGAAGGCGCTCGTGCCGCAACTATTGAAGGCGTTCTGGGCGGCTGTGCGGGGGGCTATCGTGATCCTTGCCGTCGCCTTAGCGTGGATGGTTGGTTCCGCATGGGCGGCCGCATCCAGCAACTCGACGGACGGCCCGTCGCCGTCGCCGTCATCGCCAGCTCCGTCGCATGGTCGATAGAGCGCGGGTGACGCTGCCGACGTGCCGTGATCCGACATAGATTGGTCGCAGCCGGTTACCCGGCCACGGCCTACCCGGAGTCTGGCCTGTGCTCTGAGTATTTGGCGGCAAGCGGCGAGACCGCCAGCAGCAGCTGGCGCAACACGTCGACAGGCGGCATCGTGAACGTACTCAGGGCCGCAAGGCGGCAGCGGATGCCGTTCAATCGATGCGCCATGACCGCGTTCACGTCGAAGAGGTTTGGCAGCCGCAACGGCGAGCAGATGCGGCTACTCCGCGACGAACACGCCCACGCCGGGCAGAGTCTCGGTCAGCCCCTTGATCCGTAGCACCTGCATGGCTCGGTCGATCACCGGCTCCGTGACGCCGTAGTGCTCGATCAACTCCCGTCGGCTGGGCAGCTTGGAGCCCGGCGGAAATTCACCGGACGCGATGCGTTCGGCGAGGTCGTCGGCAATCTGCTCGTAGCGGTAACGCGGTGGCACGGTGTTCCCCTCGGTTGGCAACACGAGCAGACCACCTACGTCAGCCCTTGACTACCCAACGGTACCTATGGGAGGTTGCCGAGGAGGTCGATTCCCCCGGTTGGCGCTGTGGGCCGTCCTCGCCGGCGTGGATGTCCGGCGCATCCCCCGCGATCGGGCATCCACGCCTCCGGACACCTGCAGCACGAGGAGGCGGCAGTGCTCCCTTCCAACTCCCCAACCCGGCGAAGAGTGGCTCCGGCGGCTGTGGCGAGCCGATGAAGCGGATCTCCTACGACGAGTACCTCCTGGCGGCAGCCCTCACCCTCGCCCGCCGCCACCGGCCCGTCTGGTCCTGGCGGCACTGGCGGCACATCTGCCGCTGCGGCGCGACCCTGCCCTGCCGCAGCCGTCACCGCATTCCGATCAACCGTGGTCACTGGCCCAGCCAGGACATCCCGTCGAGCAGCTTCTTTCCGCAACGCCGGCTCGAGCAGCCCGCGGAGCAGGACGGTCCGCGATGACCACTCACCACCCGGCCAAGCCGGCCTGGTCCTGCGGCGGCTGTGCGGGGGAGTGGCCCTGCCAGACCCGCCGCCGGGAGCTGCGAGCCGAGTACGAGCGCGCCCCAGTGTCGCTGGCCCTCTACCTGGCCGCCCATCTCGTCGACGCTACCCAGGACCTGGCCCACGTCCCCGCCGGCCACCTGCACCACCGGTTCCTCGGCTGGACCCGATGAGCATCCTGCGACCCGGCGACGAGAAGTTCCACTACAGCGACGGCTCCCACCGGTGGATCCCACCCGACGCCGACTACGACCAGGAGGTCTGGAACGAGCAGGTCCACCAGCACAAGCAAAGCCACCTCAGAAACGAGCGCCCGAAGGTTCGCATCCAGCGCCTCGTCTGACACCAGCAGTACAGCAGCGAAGTACAGCTACCGTGCCAGCCAAACCGAGCCAAGAAGGGCCTCAGCAGGCCGTTTGGCCTCGTATCAAGCCCGACCCGACCGGCTCGCCGAGAGTTCACACCGAAGAGGTCACTGGTTCGATCCCAGTATCGCCCACCATAAATAAAGCAAGCTCAAGGCCCCTCGATCGAGGGGCCTTGACTCGTATCTGAGGGTCAGTTGTTGCTCGGAGGCAGCGAGAAGGCAGCAACGGACTTCAACACCCGGCGGTCACGCTCAGCCGTGGAGTGGGTGTAGCGGTTCAATGTCGTCGACACGTGCAGCTACAAGCGCGATCCCTGGCTTGTTTCATCGCGGTGCGCGAGTGGTGCGTGGTCATTCTGGAGGGCGGCTGTCAACTGATCCAAGCCCAGCGAACCCAGCTCCAGCGCGTGACGATGGTATGCGCGCCGGTCGCCAGGGAAGGACGAGCGGCCTGCCAGCCACACGCGCTCACCCACCTTGTAGGCCAGCGCCTGCCCTGGCCGGCCCAGGTAACGCCCGAGTTCGGCGGAGGCGTACGGCCCCTGGTGACAGCGGTCCCGCAGCAACTCCAGCGCGGCATCCGGCGTCCACACTGCTCTGTCACCTGACGGCATCGGCAGTTGCAGGTGCAGGCCGATGTCGAGCACAACCCGTGCCGCCCGCAGGAGCTGCATGTATAGATGTCCGAGTCGAGCACCCGGCTGTTCATAGAGCCCGAGCTCGTCCATGAACCGCTCGGCGTACAGTGCCCAGCCCTCCTGGCTGCCGGAGAGGCCGCCGAGCAGGTTCAGCCGCTGCCCGAGGCCTCCCCGGCAGACCTCCGAGCCGAGGTGGAGGTGGTGGCCGGGAACGCCCTCGTGATAGGCGGTGCTGTAGGCGTACCAGGTGGGGAAACTCGCTGCGTCCTCCGGGAGGGACCACCAGACCCGGCCCGGCCGCGTCAGGTCCCGCGACGGCCTGATGTAGGCAATGCCGGACGACGTCGTCAACCGCGACTCGATGCGCCGCAGCGGCGCGGGGATGTCAAAGTACACGCCGTCCAGTCGCTCGGTGGCGGCCTCCAACAGCTCCTGCAGCCACGCGGCGAACGCCTCCCTGCTGTGCAGCGTGCCGGGCGTGTCGGGGCTGGCGAGCCAGGCAAGCACCTCTGGCACGCTCCCGCCCAGGGCCTTCGCTTCCGCGATCAGCGCTGCCTCTATCGCTCGGAACTCGTCCCAGCCCCAGTCGTACAGCTCGCGCAGATCAGGCTGGGCCGCGAGGAAGGTGCGCACCCAGAGTGCGTACCGCTGCTGGCCGAACGCTTCCTCCTCAACGGCCCGCGGCGCCAGGTCCGCGGTCAGCATTTCGGCCAGTTTCTGGTACGCCACTCGCGCGCCCGTCGCTGCGGCCTGCAACGACGCCCGCTGACGCCCCTCGCCGTAGCGATCCACCAGGGCGACATCATCGTCGATCCAGTTGCGGCAGCGCTGCGTGACGAGCTCCACTTGACGCCGCGCCGGCAAATTGCCGCGCTCCGCGGCGAGTAGGAGACTGCGGGCATACCCGTCCATGGCCGCGGGGATCGCGGCCAGGCGTGCGCCGACACGAGCCCAGCCCTCCTCGAAGGCCGCGCCCTCGGCGCCGCGGCTGGGAACCGCGGCCTCGACGGCCTGGCGGATAAGCTCGAGTGGACCGGTGGCCGCCGCGTGCAGTTCGCGCAGGTCCTCCCCGGCGTCGTGGAAGGCGACACGCGTGTGCAGCCGTTCGGCGAGGTGTGCGTGCAGCGGGGTCGCGGCCGGCAGTGCGTCACCCAAGATCTCGAGCTCGCGCAGGGCGCGGGCTGCAAGGTCGGCGCGGGCCTGGTGGCCCTCGGGGCTGTAGTCGGTAAGCCCATCGACATCCTGCTCGCCAGCCTCGACGACCGCTGTGCAGGGATCGAGGCCGGCCATGTCGCACAGGAGCCGATCCGCGAAGTTCTCGATCATGAAGGCAATGCTAGGGCCTTGCCCTAGCTGCGGTGGTGCGAGCTTGCATCGATCGCGGCAAGCGGTTCAGAACCATCTGACAACTTCCGCTCATCGGGCAGCAGACGTCGGAGGTGGACGAAGACGTCGAGGAAATCGCGGCGGACCTCGATGCGTGCCTTCAGGGCGGTCCCGAGCAGAGCTCAGCGATCGTTACTCGGGTCTACGTGGGAGAGCCGGATCAGTCGTGGCCTGGGTGGAACCACGCGGTTCTCTATGCCGCCAAGCGGAAGACCTCGTCCGGCGAGTGGTGAGCCCGCTCAGGGAAACTGGGCGCTGAAGGCAGCAGGAAGGCAGCGAACGCGGTGACAACTGATGACACCCGCCTCCGCCTTCGGGCAGCCTGGAAAGGAAGGAGAGATGCCTGCCTGCGACGATGGGTGGGTGAAGATCACCCGACTCGTTACCTCCGAGGATGCGCTGGCCCTGGCCGAGTTGCTCCGCGTCAACCGTGAGTTTCTTGCGCCGTGGGACCCGATCCGGAGCGAGGACTACTTCACGGCAGACGGCCAGCACGCCGTCATCGAAGCCGATCTCCAGCAGCACGAGCAGGGATCAAAGCTGCCCCACGTCATCCTCGACGACTCCGGTCGCGTGATCGGCCGCATCACGCTCAACGGCATCGTGCGTGGCCCTTTTCAGTCATGCGCCATGGGCTACTGGGTAAGCGCCAGCCACAATGGCCAAGGGTTCGCGACCAGGGCGGTGCGCGAGATCGTGCGGGTGGCCTTCGAGGAGTTCGGGCTGCATCGGGTGCAGGCAGAGACCCTGCTGCACAACGCCAGATCGCAGCGAGTGCTCGAACGAAACGGGTTCGTGCAGTTCGGCATGGCGCCGGAATACCTCAATATCGCCGGCCGGTGGCAGGACCACGCCATGTACCAGGTGGTGAAGACGTCGTCGGCGACCGGGTGACCCTCATCGGCCACAGAGAGGTCAGGGGCGCCTCGGCTGTCCAGCGCGTCGTGGCTTAGTCCTTTTGCTTCCATCGGGCCGTGAGGACGGCAAGGAGGAAGAGGAAGCTGGGGCCTGCGAAGACCACCAGGCCACATTCGACGACGCCGCCGACATCCACCGGCCGACTGTAGATGACTCGCCAAAATCTGGTCCGAGTCGAGAGACATCACGGGCGTGTGGGCACACAGTGGGTCCGCTGGTGGGCCGAGCCCGGCCCCCAAGTTCCGCTGCAACTTCGGGGAGCATGTGCCAGGTGGCTCGGCGTCGAGCGATGATTTTTGACCGGTAGGCCGGTCCGTCACGGTGACAGTTTCCGCCCAGACCTGGAGTTGCCACCATGCCTACTTCGCCCGTAATCGTCAGCCTGCCGATCGCGGGACCGCCCGACGTCGCACCGCTTCTACTCCGAGGCCCTCGGCCTGGCGGCGCTCGGCGAGCCGGCAGCGGACGGAATCCCCGAGCCGCTGCAGTTCACCGTGAACGACGGCTTGCGGTTGATGTTGGTGCCGAGCGGAGGCTTTGGCTGGGTCATCGGTGACCATGAGGTCGCCGATCGGGACCGCAGTGAGTGCGTGCTCGGTCTGAGCGCCGAGAGTCCGGCGGAGGTCCAGCGGATCGTCGAGCAGGCCCGGTCTGCGGGCGCCCGGGTCGTGACGCCCCCAGCCGAGCAGCCGTGGGGTTACGTCGGCACATTCGCCGACCCCGACGGTCACCTCTGGATGGTGACGGCGGTCTGAGATAGCCCGATCCGCCCCGCCCGCCGAGAGGGCACACCGAAGTGGTCAGGGCTGTCCGCCCCCGCCCGGCTGGTGCCGGCTGTTGGACGGCGGCGTCATACCGCGAGGCCGGTGGGCGTCGGACTGCCTGCTGGGCCCACCTCTTCGCGGGCGCTAAGGAGTGCATGAGACGGGCTGCGGTAGCTGCGCCTTGGTGGTGCCCCAAGTGTTCGGATCGATCAGGGGGCGGGGCTCGCGGCGAGTCCGGTGCAGGCGCGCAGGTCCGCATACTCCCGGCGGATCCGGGCCGCGTCGTCCCCGCCGGCGGGTTCGGGTCGGCCGGTGCGTCGGGAGATCGTCGCGGGCACGAATTCGGTCTTCGAGATCGTCGATCCGTCGAGGGTGACCCGCAGCACCCCCGTGTCGTTGCTGTACGCGTCGTCGCGCCACCACACGAAGTTGCCGAGCCCGTACTGGACGAAGGTCCTGCCGAGCCACCCGTCGCCGAGCAGGAGGTGCGCGTGGGTGCCGACCACCATCGTGGCGCCCGCGCGGGCCATCTCGCCGGCGAACGCGCGAGCCTCGTCGGGTGGACACGCCTCGCCCTCCGTACCCCAGTGGACGTAGACCACGACCACGTCGGCCTGCTGCCGGGCGGCCTGAACCGCGGCGACGGCGCGGGGCAGGTCCCTGGTCATCGCGATGCCGGCCCGGGTCTCTGTGGCCCTCCACTGCGACCACAACTCGGCGACCTGGCTGAACCCGAGTACGGCGATTCTGGTGCCTCGTATCTTGGTGATCCACGGCCGGTACGCCGCCGCAGCGTCGGCGCCCGCCCCGACGGCCGGCACCCCGGCGGCCCTGGCCGCGTCCACGGTGTCGGCCAGTCCCGCCCTTCCGTAGTCCAGCGCGTGGTTGTTCGCGATCGACACGACGTCGATGCCGGCGGCCTTCACCGCGTCGTACGCGCTTGCCGGCGCCCGGAAATGGAACTCCTTCGGCTCAGGAGCGCCCCGCGTGGTGACCGCCGTTTCCAGGTTGACCATCGCCAGGTCCGCGGCCGACAGGGTCGACGAGATCGGCCCGAACGCGGTCGCCGGGTCGTCGAGCAGATCACGCGTACGGTCGGCGAAGTGCACGCCGCCCGCGAACGCCAAGGTGATCTCGGCAGGCTGGGACGGGGACGCGGCCGGCGCGGAACGGGTGGGCGCACCCGCCGGTGGGATCCGGGCGGCGTCGCACGCCGCTACGGTCAGAGTCGCTGCCAGCGCGACGAAGGAACGTGCCCATTTCACTCAGCGCAGCGTACGGAAACCCGCCGGACCCTGGGCCGACTTGGCCAGGATTGCCCTCGGGCTGACCTGCGGGATGTCGGGGCCGAGATGCGAAACCTGGACGGGCAGCTGTTGGTCGGGACCCGACATGTCGGGTCCCGGCCAACAGCAGATCCATCCATGGGCGACGGCTGACGCGGTCCTGCCGGGGGAGTACCCCGTGTACGGATGGACCGGCTCAGGTCAGGCGACGTAGCGACGACGCCGTTGCGCGCGAAGCAGTACGAGGCCGACCAGGATGAGACCGCCGCCCACGGCAGTGAGCTTGCCGAGCGTCGGGCCGGAGATTGCCGCGCCGGTCACCGGCAGGCTGGGGCGGGGTGTCCCGCCGCTCGCCGGGCAGGTCTGCGCCAGGTCGAATGTTCCGTCGGTGCCCGTGATCACCGCCCTGGCGTTGGTGAGGGCGAAGGGATTCACCAGCTCGCCGGTCGAGGACAGGCCGGCTGGCGTCCTGATCCACGCCCGGTTGCCGACGATCGCGCGGTCACCGGCCGGTGTCGTCGTGATGGTCTCCGTGACGGGGCCACCCTCCGTGGCGAACTCGATGGTCAGTGAGGTGAAGTTGCCCTGCTGCGCGGCCGGCAGGGCGAA
The DNA here is from genome assembly GCF_040610095.1 of Micromonospora sp. NPDC004540. Taxonomy (NCBI): domain Bacteria; kingdom Bacillati; phylum Actinomycetota; class Actinomycetes; order Micromonosporales; family Micromonosporaceae; genus Micromonospora; species Micromonospora sp. NPDC004540. The sequence continues at coordinate 70,404 of NZ_JBEXLR010000011.1, read as the reverse complement.
GACCCAGACGTCCTCGCCCTGGAACGGGCCACCACCGAGGTTCGGGTCGCACCGCTGAGTACCGAACGCGGCGTCCGGCGCATGGGAGATCAGCACGATCCCGATTACGACGTTGAAGGCGCCGTCCGCCGCGCTATCCGGGGCGCTTTGCCGCCAAGCCGGTGCACCGCTGTGCGGTGGCGAGCTTGTCGAGGATGCGCTGCTTGCTGACCCCGGTGGCCGGCACCGGCTGACCATCGCCGGAAACCGTCGCCGGGACGAACTGGCTTTTCACCACTGTCCGGTCGCGTACGACCAGCTTCAGCACCCCGGAGTCCGTGCTGTGCGAATTGCCGTACCAGAGGAAGTTGCCCAGTCCGTAGTGCACGTAGGTCTGGCCCAGCCAGCCGTCGGCCAGCAGCGTGTGCGCGTGCGTACCGACCACGATGTCGGCGCCCGCCTCGGACAGCCTTCCGGCGAACGTCTTCATCTCTCCGCTCGGGCACGAACTGCCCTCCACGCCCCAGTGCATGAAGACGATGACCAGGTCGGCGTGCTCCCGCGCCGCACGTACCGCGGCGGTGGCCCGGGCGGGATCGAACGCCATTGCCACCCCCGGTCGGGTGTCCGTCGCCCGCCACGAGCCGGCCAGGTCATGCACCTGTGACATGCCGAGCACCGCGATCCGCAGCCCTCGCACGGTGGTGAACCAGGGCGCAAACGCCGCGTCGGCGTCGCGGCCCGCGCCGAACACCGGGTACCGGGCTTCCGCCGCGGCGTCGAGGGTGTCCGAGAGCCCCTGCCGGCCGTAGTCGAGGATGTGGTTGTTGGCGATCGACACCGCGTCGACCCCGGCTGCGCGCAGCGCCGCGAAGGCGGTCTTGGGAGCCCGGAAGTGGTAGGTCTTCGGCTGGGGGGTGCCCCGGTCGGTCACCGCCGTCTCCAGGTTGAGCAGCGTGACGTCGGCGTCGCGCAGCGTCGAAGCGATCGCCCCGAAGGCCGTCTGCGGATCGTCGAGCAGGCGCAGAGTACGCCCGGTGAAGTGGACGTCACCGGCGAAGGCCAGCCTCACCTCGACCGGAGCATTCGGCTCCGGCGTCGCGGTGCCGGTGGCGAGCGGCGTCGGGCCCGGCGTGGCCCCGTGCCAGGCGGGTGCCGGGTCGGTCGACCCGGCGGCGCATCCCGCCAGCCCGACGCCGACTACGACCGCCGTCAGCGCCGCCAGCGAGGTACGCGCCCTCTTGCGGATCACGCGGCAGAGGGTACGCGCTCCGCGCGACGCCCCGCGATCCCGCGGCCACCGCCTGACGGCCGCTGTTGGTTTCGCTGGCTCTGTCGGAAATTGTGTGCGAGGCTTCGGCGGTGACCGACCTCGGCATCCGCGCCGCCACCCCGGCCGATTCCGAATTCCTGGTCGACATGCTCGTGGAGGCCGTGAACTGGATGCCTGAGCGCAACTGGTCTCGCGAGCAGGTCCTGGCGAATCCCGCGCTGGCTCACTATGTCACCGGTTGGATGCAGCCCGACGACTTCGGCCTGGTCGCGGTCGACCCGGGTGATCGGCCGGTCGGCGCGGCCTGGTTCCGATACCTGACCGCCGCTGATCCGGGCTACGGGTACGTGAGTGACGACGTGCCAGAGCTGACCATCGGCGTGGTGGAAACCTGGCGGGGCCGAGGTGTGGGCCGGGCGCTTCTGCGCGCTGTTCTGGACGCCGCACGAGAGCGTGGCATCCCCGCGGTGTCGCTGAGCGTGGAGCGGGCGAACTTCGCCGCGAGGCTGTACGCCGCTGAAGGGTTCCGCACGGTCGAGTCGTTCGAGGACGCCGACACGATGCGCTTCGACATCGCCAGCAGGGCGCAATAGCCGCGATCGGCCCGCCAGCGGGAACCACCCGACGCCTGTTCACACGGTGTCCACGGCTCGCATGAGTCTCAGCGGTCAACTGGTCATCCGGACGAACTTCTCCCAGGAGCCGATGGTGGTCCGGTTGGCGATCAGCGGCCGGGTGCCGGCCTGTTCCGCGGTCACGTACCGGTTGTTCGCGTTGGCCAGCAGGCTGACCGTGCCGTCGGTGTTGGTGACGAGGCGGAACTTCTCCCAGGACCCCACCGCTGTGCGGTTGGCGATCAGCGGCGAGGCCCCGGCGTTCTCGGCCGTGACGTACCGGCCGTTGACCTGGGCGCGGAACGCCACGAACCCGCCACCCACGTCGATGCGGTCGAACTGCTGGGATGGGCCGATCATGGTCCCGTTAGCGATCAAGGCTGAGGCGCCGCTGTTGCCCGCCGTGACGTACCGCAGGTTCGCGTTGGCCAGCAGGGTGACAGGCGTCGGCGGCGTGACGACGCGGAACTTCTCCCAGGAGCCGATGGTGGTCCGGTTGGCGATCAGGGGCCGGGTGCCGGCCTGTTCCGCGGTCACGTACCGGTTGTTCGCGTTGGCCAGCAGGCTGACCGTGCCGTCGGTGTTGGTGACGAAGCGGAACTTCTCCCAAGGCCCCACCGCTGTGCGATTGGCGATCAGCGGCGAGGCGCCGGCGTTCTCCGCCGTGACGTACCGGCCGTTGGCCCGGGCACGGAACGCCACGAACCCGCCCCCCGCATCGATCTGGTCGAACTGCTCCCACGGGCCGATCACGGTCCGGTTGGCGATCAAGGCTGAGGCGCCCGCGTTCTCCGCAGTCACGTGGCGGTTGTTGACGGTCGCCAGCAGGCTGGTCGCGGGACCGCCGAGCAGTCGGGCCAGAGACGCGAAGTCGCCCTTGAAGACGTCCAGATCGGGCGTGGAGAAGTCGGAGCCGGGGATGGGGGCGCCCGCGCCGTGCTGCCAGACCGTGAAAGACGACCAGCCTGCGGGTAGCGGCGGCGGATTCTGTGAATAGTTGGCGATGAACAGCGGGTTCGCCGCGAAGCTCTGGCTGCTGGCCGTACAGGGATCCCACCAGTTCTTGTTGGTGTAGATCATGGCCTGTCGACCGGTGCGTACCGCGATCTCGGTGACGAAGTCCCGGACCCAGGCCACCAGCTGGGCGGGTGTCATGTTGTAGCAGTCGTTCAGGCCCCAATCGGTCCGGGGCCACTCGATGTCCAGCATCGGCGGGAGGCTGCGTCCATCGGAGCTGTAGGGAGCGAAGCTGAGCAGGACGTCCGCCTGCTGCTTGCCGCTGCTCAGGTCGGGGCGGGCTCGGTGGTACGCCCCGGTGTACAGGCCGTTGGCCCGGGCGCCGGCATGGTTGGTGGCATAGTACGGATCAGGATTGTTGTGCGGCACCACGCGACCGTCCTGCTCGCTGGCCCGGATATAGGCGAACTTCGCGCCTCCCCGGGCTACCGCGGCCCAGTCGAGCGAGGGTCCCTGGAAGTAGGACACGTCAACGCCCGTGATCGAGTATCCGCTCGGGGTGGGCAGCGCCTGGGCCGGCGACGCACTCCCGGCGAGCCCCACGAACCACAACGCCGCACCCAGCAGCACAGCCAGACCTCTGCGTACCATGGCTCGCCTCCAGACACCGGCCAGTGCGCCACGCCGCGTCCGACGAAAGCGTAACCCCCGTCTATGAGCACAGGTATGGGTCGCTTGTCCATAGTTGCTGGTCATCGGGCCAAAGAGAGTGCTCCTGATACAGCGGACGGTCGACATACGCGTGCCGCTGACCCCGCTCACTCCCGACCGCATCGTCGTGGGAGCGGTCGGCGACCGGCCCGCCGACGTGCCGGTCTCGGCGATCACGATCACCCCCTACGACCCGGCCTGGCCGGCGCTGTACGCCGCCGCTCGGGGGCGATGAGGGAGAAGGTTGAGCAGGCCGCAACGAGCGGAGCGGATGACTACATCACCGAGCGGAAACCTGCCTGACCATCACGACGGGCCCGGCCCGGCCCGGTAGATTTCGCGGTCGGACGGAAGCGGAGGCGGCATGGTCAAGGGGTGGCACGGCTGGGTCGGTACGTTCAATGGCGTCGTACTCCTCACGGTGGCCGCTCTGCCGTTGGCCGCGCTGGCGGTGTGGGCGCTGGCACGCCGTCGCAGTGTCACCGGCACCACGCCGGCATGGCGGATGTCGCTGGCCGAGGTCGGCATCGTCTACGGGACGGTGCCGTGGGTATGGATGATCATGTTGCCGGGCGACCGGGCCGGCGCCATCCCCGGTCGGGTGAGCCTGGTACCGCTGCGCGACCTGCTCACGATCCTCGCCAGCGGGCCGCTGACGGTGACCGTTCAGATCGTCGGGAACCTGCTGGTGTTCGCGGCGCTGGGGTTCCTCGCCCCGCTGCGGTTCGCGGCGCTGGCATCGGTACCGCGGATCCTGGCGCTCGCGGCGGGCTGCTCGGTCCTGGTCGAGGCCGCGCAGTACGTCCTGCGGCTGGACCGCGTGTCCTCCGTGGACGACGTACTGCTCAACACCGCCGGCGCCGGGCTGGCCGCGCTGGCGTCGCATCGCTGGTGGCGCACTACGGCCAGAGCCTCGTCAGATCGACCTCGATCGGCCCCGGTCCCGGGACGCTGAACCGCCCGCGCTACGCCGGTCGGCGGCCCTGGGCGATGGCCAAGGCGTAAAGGTACCTGAGCCTCGTACTCGGGGAACTCCCCATCCATTCATCGCCAGCGAGAACAGATTCGGCCCATCCTCCAGGTACGCGATGATGACGCTGCGCTGCTGGCCGGTGCGGCGCCCCGGTCGTGGACAGCCGCAGAGTGCCCCAGCGGTTGGCGCGGGGCCGCCAGAGCCCGACCCGGCCGCGGAAGACCCGGTACAGGCCCCGGTGCACCGACCAGGCCAGTCGGATGAACCAGCGTGGTGGGAGCTTCGGCTTTCCTGCCCGATTCTCGACCGCCATGACGACCTCCCACACCGACAAGGGCGATGGTACGAACAGGATGGCAGTCGCAGCCTCGGACGGCCCGGGAGCGCCGAGTCGGCCTGACCGACGCGGACTTCTCCGCACTCGGCCGATGCTCCGGGCAGGGTGACGAGGCGACTGTCCGGTCGGCGATCGAGCTGGCGGCTGGGCTGCTAGCGTGCGGCGCCATGTGGATCGAGGAGTTCGTGGCCGGGCGTCCGGCGTGGCGGCACACCGAGTCGGGCGTGGTGTTCCGTGCGGTGCCCGGCGGCACGTTCCGAATGGGCCTGTCCGACGCGGAGCTGGACGCGGTTCGCGCCATCGAGCGCAGCGGAGGTGCCGAGGACACCCTCGAGCCCTTCTTCGCCGGCGCCGGAGACGCCCAGCCGGTACGCGAGGTGCGGGTCGAACCGTTCCTGATCGCCCGGCACCCGCTGACGGTCGCGCAGGTGCGGCACTGGCTGCCCGCATACGAGGACGACTACGCCGACGAGGACTCCGGCGCGGCCCGGCTCGAGGACGACCTGGCTGACCTGCTGGCGGCTCTGCCGTTCCGGCTGCCCAGCGAGGCCGAGTGGGAGTACGCGGCCCGGGCCGGCACCACCACGCTGACCTTCCGTGGCGACGGGAAGCCCAGCGAGGACCACATCCTCGACGACTTCGGTGACGAGGAGCGGACGGCGGCCGCCGAGAACGCGTTCGGTGTGGCGGCGATGGGCTCGGCGAACGAGATCTGCGCCGACGTGTGGATCCCCGGTTTCGAGGGCGCGCCCGCCGACGCCCGGCCACGCACCGGCGAAGGGCACCGGACCGTACGCGGCGGCGCCGCCGACGTCTATCCGTGGCAGGGCTGCGACGAGTGGCTGCTGCTGCTTTCCGCCACCCGGTACGAGCACAACCAGTTCACCGCGGTCCGCCCGGTCGCACCACTGCCATCCCGGTAGGCAGTTTTCTGAGAAGTTGACCTGGTCGGCATCAGGCCGTTTACCTGCCTTACTGGCACGCGATCCCCGGCCCTGGCCAGGGTGACCGGCTTGGCGAGGTTCCTGGCGGTCAGGCGCCGTCCGACAGGACCGCTCCGACCGCCCGCTGGGCGAGGGCGTACATGGTGGGGTTGGTCTCCCGGTAGTAGGTCAGCGCGCTGATGAAGGTCAGCGCCCAACCCTTGCCGCGCGTCCAGGTCGCGTCGTCGAACCCTGCCGTCTCGCGGAACACCTGGCGCGAGTCGGAGTCGAGCAGGGTCCACGCCGCCATCGCATCGCAGGCGGGGTCGCCGACGCCCGCCGCGCCGAAGTCGATCAGGCCGCACAGCCGGCCGTCCTTGACGAGCACGTTGCCCGCCAGCAGGTCGCCGTGGCTCCAGACGGGCGGACCGTCCCAGGCCGGCGCAGCCAGCGCCGCCTCCCAGACGGAGATGACCGCGTCGACGTCGACCATGCCCCGCGCGGCCTCGGTCCACTCCCGCAGGTATTCGTCACGGCCGCTCAGCGGACCGCTGCGATATCCGGCGCGGGCGCCGGTGGTGTCCGCCAGCCGCAGGCCGGCCACCAACGCGCCGAGGTCGGCGGCGAACCGTCGCGGATCGGTGTTGCCCTCGGTCGGATGCTCGCCGTCGACCCAGCGGTAGACCGCCCAGGACCACGGATACCCTTCGGCCGGCCTGCCGACGGCGCACGGCTGCGGCACCGCGACCGGCAGGTGCCTCGCGAGGACAGGCAGCCACTCGTGCTCGAACTCGACCTGGCCGACCGAGTCTTCGATGCGGGGCAGCCGGACCGCGAGGTCGTCGCCGAGCCGGTAGATCGCGTTGACCGTGCCGGCGGAGGGCACGGGCGTGACCGGCCGGCCCGCCCACTGCGGGAACTGCCGAGCGATCAGCCGTTGGACCAGGGCGCTGTCCGTGCGCACCTCGTCCTCGTGCATCCGACCACCCGACATTCTGGCCCTCCCCGGTCGCGGATGTCCGTGGACGCTAGCCGGATGTGTCGCCCGTGTCCCGTGAAATATCCGTCCCGCGAGTCCTGACGCGCGACGCGTGGCGCCCGCCTCAGACCACGCCGGACAGGTAGTCCCGGCGTCGCTGCGGTTCGAACTTCTCGATCGCGTAGCGCAGCATGACCCGCGGCATGACCCCGTAGCGTCGGGCCAGAAACTCCTCCTCGGCCGCCCTGTCGCGGTTGCCGACCTCGCGCAGCATCCAGCCCACCGCCTTCTGGACGAGGTCGTGCGGGTCACGCAGGAGCCGGTCGCTGAGGCGGAAGGTCCAGTGGAAGTCACCGGCCTTGATGAAGGCGAAGGTCGCCATGATGGCGATGCGCCGGTCCCACACCAGGCTCGACCCGGCCAACTGATCCAGGACGCTCCGATCCTTGTCGATCAGCCAGGGCCCGACGATGTACGGAGCGGACGAGTCCACCAGGTCCCAGTTGTTGATGCGGCCGGTGTTGGCCAGGACGATGCGGAAGATCCGGCCCCGTTCCTCCTCGTCGCCCTTGGCGAACTTCCGCACCAGGATGAACAGCGACGTCAGCCGCTCCTCGTGCACGCCACTGGCCAGCAGTTCCGCCGTCTCGGCCAGAGAGAGTTCGCGCCAGTAACGGGCGGCCACCCTGCGCTGTTCCGGCACGGAGACACCGATGGCCCGGTCGCCCTCGCCGTACCCGCCCGGAACCATCTGCAGAAACCGGCTCGATCCGTCCGCCCGCCGCGGGTCGGCGAGGCTGGCGAGCTCGTGACGCACGTCGGCGGTCGTGGCCATGACGTGGAACCTACCGCGACCGCCGACGGCTACGGTGCTGCCTTTTCAGCGAGCGCTTCCTGCGGGTCGGCCGCCCGGCGCGCGGCCCTGTGTCGCCACGGGACAGCCAGGAGGAGGACGGCCAGCAGGGCGGCGGCGCTGCCGAGGCTGAGGACGGCCGCCATCGAGAACGAGCGTCCTGCCGCGGCCTGGCCGTGCCCCTCGCTTCTGGCGGCGGCAACGGGACGCTCCTGCTTCTTCTCGTCCGGCGTGACCAGGCGGCCGGCCGACGCGCCGGGCGGGAGAGCGAAGCCCCAGTCGAGCAGCGCTGCCGCCTCGCCCAGGCTGCCCAGCGGCGCGGTCTCCGCGCCGAGCAGGGTCACGGCGAGCCGCCGGCCGTTACGTTCGGCCACCCCCACGTACGTCTGTCGCGCCAGGTCGGTGAAGCCCGTCTTCCCGCCGAGCGTTCCCGGGTAGTGGTCCAGCAGCGTGTTGTCGTGGGTGATGGAGAAGCCCGGCGTTCCCGACCCGGCCGGAATCTCCGCCACCCGCGTGGCGATGTATCGCCGGAAGTCCGCGCGGGCGTAGGTGGCGCGAGCGATCAGCGCCAGGTCGTACGCGCTGGTGTACTGGCCGGGACCGTCCAGGCCGGACGGTGTCGCCGCATGGGTCTGGTTGGCGCCCAGTCGGCGTGCCTCGTCGTTCATGGCCTGCACGCCGCCCTGCCGCCCGGCGGTGCCGCCGCCGGCGCGGGCCAGCACGTTGGCCGCGTCGTTTCCCGATTTGAGGAGAAGCCCCAGCCACAGGCTCTCGACCGAGTAACGGCCGCCCACCGCCACCCCCATGAGCGAACTGGCCGGATCGAGATCCTGCAGATCCGCCCGGGTCACCTCGACCACCTGCGTGGGGTCGAGTTTGGGCATCAGGGCCGCGGCCAGCAGCATCTTCTGCACGCTGGCCGGCGTGCGGCGTTCGTGCGGGCCGCAGCCACCCAGCACCGCGCCACTGTCGAGGTCGGCCACGACCCACGAGGTGGCGGTCACCGCCGGCGCCATCGGCGCACCCGCCGGAATGGCCAGGCCCGCCGTCGCCAGCGTCTCTCCGCCGACGGCCAGGTCGGCGGGACCGACCGGTGGCGGCGACGGTGCGGCGGGCGGGGGCACCGGCGGCTTCACGGCCGGGCACGGCACGTACGGCGCGGACGCCGCCGACGCCGACGGCCCGGCCACCGCGGCTGGTGTGGTCAACAGGGCGCTGAGCACCACGGCTGCAATACGAACAATGGTCACGCTAAAGGACCGTAACTGCTGGCAAGGCGGGCGAAGGCCGGTTGTCGAAAGGCGGCGAGAATTCCGGTCCGACAGTTGCCTAAAGCGGAAACGCCGGGACAGTCGGTCCGGACGGGACGGGCGGCCAGGTGTCGCATTTTCTGTCGGGAACAGCCGCGAACAGAAATCCGCAGCCTGATCGTGCCATCAGGTAAAGGACAGGAAATGGGTCCCGTAAGCCTGTTCCGATGAATTCGGAGGCCGGTCGGGGACGCCTTCGCCCGGCCGGTGGGAAAGGCCAGGAGTCAGGAGTTGCGCGGGGTTACCAGGCCGGATTCATAGGCGAGAACCACGAGTTGGGCGCGGTCGCGGGCGTGCAGCTTGGTCATGGCTCGGTTGACGTGGGTCTTCGCGGTCATCGGGCTGATCACCATGCGGTGGGCGATCTGGTCGTTGGACAGGCCCTGCGCGACCAGGGCGACGGCCTCGCGTTCGCGGTTGGTCAGCTCTTCCAGCCCCGCGTCGGCGCCGGTGTGGAGCGGCTGGGTGACGTACCGGTTGATCAGCTTGCGGGTGATCGATGGCGCGAGCAGGGCGTCGCCACGCGCGGCGACGCGTACGGCGTGCAGGAAGTCCTCCGGCTGGATGTCCTTGACGAGGAATCCGGCCGCGCCGGCGCGCAGCGCGTTGAAGACGTACTCGTCCAGGCCGTAGTTGGTCAGGATGACGACGTGCACCCCGGCCAGGGTTGGGTCCGCGGCGATGCGCCGGGTCGCCTCGATGCCGTCGACGACCGGCATCTGGATGTCGATGAGCGCGATGTCGGGCAGGTGCTCCCTGGCCAGCGCCACGCCCTCGCGGCCGTCGGCGGCCTCGGCCACCACCTCGATGTCGTCCTCGATGTCGAGGAGCGCACGGAATCCGCTGCGAATGAGCGGCTGGTCGTCGACCAGCAGGACACGGATCACGACAGCTGGTCCACGGGAAGTTCGGCCTGGACGGTGAAGCCGCCCTCGCGGCGCGGCGCCGCCCGCAGGTGACCGCCGAGGGCCGTGACCCGTTCCCGCATCCCGAGCAGCCCGACGCCGGGCGCCGGCGCGGTGTCCGACGTGGTCCTTCCGTCGTCGTCGACCCGGATGACCAGGGCGTCGGGCCGGTAGTCGATCCGGACCCACGCGGTGGCGGCAGCGGCGTGACGGGCGACGTTGGTCAGCGACTCCTGAACGATCCGGTAAGCGGTCCGGTCCACGGCGGCCGGCACGTCGTTCCGGTCTCCCTCGATCGTCAGCCTCGCGTCCAGGCCGGTCGTCCGGGCCCGTTGCACCAGTTCCGGGACCTGGTCGAGTCCACGCGGCGGGTTCCTGTCGTCGTCGCGCAGCGCCTCCAGGGTCGCGCGCAGTTCCCGGGCCGCCTCACGACCGGCCTCGCGGATCGCCAGCAGGGCCTCGGGCACCTGTTCACCCCGCTTGTTGGCCAGATGGACGGCGACTTCGGCCTGCACCTTGATGACGGAGATCTGGTGGGTGAGCGAGTCGTGCAACTCCCGCGCGATGTGCAGCCGCTCCTCGTCGGCGCGACGCCGCGCGGTCTCCTCACGCGTGCGCTCGGCCTCGTCCGCCCGGCGCTCGGCCTGCCGCAGCGCCTCACCCGCCGCGCCGGCCGCGATCAGCCAGGCCAGCTCGAGGGCACCGCGGGCCTGCGCGAACGCCTCGCCCGTGTCGTGCAGGCCCGAGGCCATCGCCGCGAGGGGAAGAGCGGCCAGCATGATCACGCTCGCCGCCACCGTGACGGCGCGATGTCCCGCCCGCACGGCGCCGTAGACCGCGAACAGGTACGCGACGGCAGGCACGTCGAAACCGGCCGCCTGGTAACCCACCGCGCACAGCCCGGTGACGGCCAGGACGGGAACCGGCGCGCGGCGGCGTGCGGCCAGCACCAGGCCGCCGGCCGCCAGCAGCGCGTAGCCGAGCAGGTCGAGGCCGGTGGCGGAGTGCTGCCCGGACAGCCCCGTGACCAGCAGGATCGCCGCCACGCCGACGGCGACAGCCCAGTCCCTGACGCCGATCCGTCCCCTGCTCATGCGCGCACCCTAACCGCCTGCCTGCCCGGGGCGGATCCTGCGCGCGGATGACCGGCCAGGTACCGCGGACGCGGTACCGTCCCGGCTTCTGCGACAGCCGCGGCAGCCGGATGCGCCGCCTGCGGCAGCGTGAAGTGCCCGCGTCGGCAGGACGACTGGTGGTGGGTCCGGCGGACAGGATCAGCCACATCCGGTCGTAGGAGGAGAAGGAGCAGCTCATGTCCGCCCGTCACCTGTTCACCGCCGCCGCTGCCGCCCTGCTCGGGGGGTTCGGACTGGCCACACCAGCGGCCGCGCACGTCTCGACCCGGTCCGCCGCCACCGTCGATGCGTACACCCTGACCACCGGGCGACTCGTGGGCACCGCGGCCGCGCTGGTGGCGCTGGCGGGCGTGGTCATCGGTGCCCTGGCTCTGGCCCGCTCCGCCGGTCGTGTCGGCAACGGCAGCGGCCGGAGGGGGGCCCTGGTGGCCCTGGCCGCGGGGCTGACCGGCATGGTCATCGGCGGGCTGGTGGTGGCCGCGGCCGAGGGTGGTCCCGGCACCGGCTACGGAATCGTCGGCGGCTTCGCGGCCCTGGCGATCGGGCTGATCGCCGCAGGCCTCGGCTGGCTCGCGTTGGCCCGCTCCCGCCGCACCGTCTGACCGCGGTCAGGTCGTCGGTGTGGCGGGGGACGTGTGGGCGGGTTGGAACAGCTCGATCAGGTTGCCGGCGGGGTCGGCGAGCAGGATCTGGCGCCCGCCGGGCCCGGAGACCAGCTCGCTGCGGAACCGGAGTCCCGCGCCGCGAAGTCGGTCGATCTCGTCGTCCAGGTCCTCGACGACGAGGTGGATGCGGTTACGGCCCGGGCTGGTGGCGTCGTCAGGGGTTGCCCGGGCGCCGGAACTGGCCGGCCCGGACAGCAGCAGCCGCAGCGGGCCGCGCACCACATCGGCGAAGGCGGGTGCGGCGCTGCTGTTCAGGGTGAAGCCGAGATGGGTGGTGTAGAAGTCGACGGCCGCCTGGACGTCGTCAACGAGGTAGCGCACGCTGGCGTGCTGGTCGAATGTGGTCACGGCTGAATCTCCTTGCCTCGGCGCAGCGGTGATCCGGACCGACGCCGGCGCGACACGACGACACGCCAGCGTGCGGCGTCACCACCTCAGTATGGGGAGGTCGCGACCGGGCGTCGCGCTCGGCGATCTGGCTCGCCGGGGCGGCAGGGTCTAGATTCCTCGACGGGCTCATACCGGAGACGACGAGGGGTGCAGGTGGGCGACGCCAAGCTCGGCAACGTAGGCCTCCAGAACGGGTTCGATCTGGTGGTCACCCCTGACGCCCGGTTCGCGCGGTTGCTGCGGCGAGACCTGCGACGGACCAGCCGCATGTTCGTCCTCGCTGGTCTGCTGCTGTCCATCACGAGCCTCGGCACGTTCCTGGCCGAGGGCGCGTGGTTCTTCGCCGGGCTGTTCGGCTTCCCGTTCGGGGTGGTCTGGTGCCTCGCCGGGTTGATGAACGGTCCGCTGTACCGGCGACGCAACCCGGAATTGCTGGCGCCCCTGCGGTACGTGTTCACCGCGGATGCCATCGAGTGGCACACCGCCCACACCTCGCTGCGGCTGCCGTGGACGGCGATCAAGCATGTCAGTCGTATGCGGGAGGCGTACCGCCTGGACTGCGCCGACCAGCATGAGCGGTATCTCTGCCGTACGACACTGACCGCGGGCCAGGACGCCCAGGTGGCCGCGTACCTCGACGAGCGGCTGACCGCGCGACTGGCCGCGAAGACGTCGGTGCGGCCGACGCCACCCGCCGGGGACAGCCGGTAGCTCGACGACGCCGCAGCCCGTCCGGCAAGGGTGGGACCGGCTGCGGCGTCGTCCATGGCGTGCGCCGCCACCCCTCCCGTGGCCTCCCGGCCGCCGGCCACCACCTCGACCTCCTGGTTGTCCTCGAAGTACCGGCCGGTGACCCCCTCGACCAGCGGCGACGCCGCCAGCAGCACCGAGGTCGCCGCGCCCTGGGCGGGCGTCTTGTAGTACGGCAGGTCGATCCGGTTGCCCGCCTCGTCCAACACCCCGTGCGCCCGCAGGGTCTCGTCGTCCAGGTGGCGCTGCAGGTTGGTGTTGATGTAGCCGGGGTTGAGCGCGGTGGCGGTGATGCCGTCGGCGGCCCAACGCTGGGCGATACCCACGGCGAGCAGGACGCCCGCGGTCTTCGACCGGGCGTACGCCGTCCACGGCTCGTACGGCTGCTGCTCGAACTGCGGGTCCGCGAAGTCGAAGGCGCCCCACAGGTGCGCCCCGGAGCTGACGATCACCACCCGGGCCGAGCCGGCGGCGCGCAGGTTGTCGTGCAGGCCGCGGACCAGCGCGAAGTGGCCGAGGTAGTTGGTGCCGAGCTGAAGTTCCCAGCCCTGCCGGGCGAGCCGGCGGGTCGGGATCGCCATGATCCCGGCGTTGGCGACGAGCGCGTGCAGCGGACCCTCCCAGGCCGCGACGAAGGCGTCGACCGAGGCCAGGTCGGCTAGGTCGAGGGCGGCCGCCCGCACGACGCCCGGGCCGGGCCCGGCGAACTCGGCCACCAGCTCGTCGGCGCTCGCCGGGTTGCGGGTGGCGACGGTGACCTCCGCCCCGGCCCCGGCCAGGGCGCGGACGGTCTCGCTGCCGATGCCGGAGGCGCCGCCGGTGACGATCATCCGGCGACCGGTGAGGTCGACGCCGTCGAGGATCTCGGCGGCGGTGGTGCGGGCGGTGAACGTGCTCGCGCTGGTCGGCGCGACCAGCCACATATCCGCAGCGCTCGCCGGTGGCGGGCGCTGGGCGGTGCGCTTCGACCCGCCGGCCGGCGTCAAGTTCAACTCGGTCCGGCGCGGCAGTTGCCTCCTGTGGGTCGACGGCGTGCCCGAGCCGGTGAACCTGGTCGAGGGCGACTGTTTCCTGCTGACCAGGCCCCTGGGGTTCACGCTGGCAAGCGACCCCGGCATCCCTCCCGAACCGGCCGGGCCGCTCTTCGCCGAGGCCGTCGACGGCGTCGCCCGTGCCGGCGTCGGTGACGACGTGCTCCTCATCGGCGGCGCGTTCTCCTTCACCGAGCGCGCCCGTGCCCTGCTCCTCGACGCCCTGCCACCGGTCATCCACGTGCCCGCCGCGACGCCCGAGGCCGCGACCGTGCGCTGGGCGATGGGGGAGATCGACAACGAGCTGCGGGCGGCGCCGCTGGGCGGCACGCTGGTCGCCGAGCACCTCGCCCTGGTCATGCTGATCCGGACCCTGCGCCTGCACCTCGCCCGGGCCGGCGGCACCGGTTGGCTGGCCGCCGTGGCCGATCCGGTGCTCGCCCCCGCGCTGCGGGCGATGCACGCCCGCCCGGCCCAGCCCTGGACCGTGGCCGAGCTGGCCCGGGTCGCCGCGGTCTCCCGGTCCACGCTGGCCGCCCGGTTCAAGGAGGTCGTCGGCCGGGGCCCGCTGGAGTATCTCACCGGCTGGCGGATCGAACTCGCCGCCGACCGGATCCGCCGGAGCGACGACACCCTGTCCAGCATCGCCCGGGCCGTCGGGTACGGCTCCGAGAGCGCGCTCAGCGTGGCGTTCAAGCGCACCACCGGCCTCTCGCCACGCGCATACCGCCGCGGCCTCGCCCCCGCCCGCCGACACACACCTACTTCTCGTGCTGTCGGCGCACCATCTCGCTGATCCAGATGGGCGCGAACGGAGACGTGCAGCCCGGGGACGTCGGATAGTCCTTGAGGACCTCCAGGCGCCGGCCGATGTCGATCGCCCGGGCGCGGTGCTCGGCGTGCTCGATCCCGATCTGCGCCAGGCAGTGGTTCATCGCCCACTGCAGGCGATCCGGGGCGTCCTTCATCTCCGCCTCGATGACGTCGAGCAGTCCGGTGAGGTCGAGGCCGGCGGGCTTCTTCGCCACGCGTTCGGTGGTCAGCGCCCAACCGGCACTCGCGACCACCGGATCCGGATCGGCGGACCAGGCCAGGCGCAGCTCTTCGGAGTGCGGGCTCTTCCTCACCACGTAGCTCACGAGCCAGTCGTGGACCTTGGGGGTGCGGGCCCCCCGCAACATGACGTCCAGCTCGTCGCGCTCGAACGCCTTCGGACGGCAGATGAGGAGCGCTAGCAGTCTCGCCGCGGTGTCCTCCGTCGCCCAGAGCTGGCACGCGAGTTCCTGCTGCGTCTTCAGTCGCTTCGCGAGCGCGCGCAGCCTGCTGAGGTTCACGCCGTGATCGTCACCGTGTTTCTCGTTGACCTGGCGTGCCCTCGGGTCCTCGAGCTCGGCCAACTCGGCCATCACCTCGGCCACCGTCGTCCCGGTCACCTCAGCCTCCTGTCCATCACGGGGGAGATGCCAGCCTACGACCGGGCCGGCTCGTCGAGGCTGGCATCATCTCCCTTGCGCATGGCATCACCGTGATGCCATGATGGCGTCATGGAACTTCGCGCTCATGTCGACGCCATCCGGCATCAGCTCGCGCTGGCCGCCGCGACCGGCGGTGACGACGCCCGGGAACTGGCCGAGCGGCTCACCGCACCGTTGGAGTCGGCGATCCGGCTCGCCCTGCTGGATGCGCTCTCCGAGGCGGCCACCGAGATCACTCGCGATCTCGCGCCCGGCTCCGTCGACCTGCGCCTGCGCAACCGGGAGCCGAGCTTCGTGGTGACGCCACCGCCGGCCGAGCAGTGGGCCGACGAGACGGAGGCGCCGGCCGCGGCCGCACCGAACCCGCTGCCGCAGCCACCCGCGGACGGCGAGGACGAGACGACCGTACGGATCAGCCTGCGCCTGCCCGAGCACCTCAAGGCGCGCGTCGAGCACGCGGCCGCCAGCGCCGGCGTGTCGATCAACACCTGGCTGATCCGGGCGGCAGCCGCTGCCGTCGATGGCGCCAACCAGCACCACCCGGCAGACACCCCCCGGCGGTCCGGCGCCGCGACCGGGGGCCAGCGCTACACCGGCTGGGTGCGCTAGCGGCACCAGCCCCATCGACCACCCGAAAGGGGAGCCACATGCCATCCTTCGACACCCCCGGACCGATCTCGGCGTCGGTCGAACTCGTCGCGGGCGACGTACGGATCACCGCCGGCCCGCGGGCCGACACCGTCGTGCAGGTGCGGCCGGCCGACGAAACAGACGACCGCGACGTGCGCGCGGCCGCGGAGACGCGAGTGGAGTGCGCATCCGGCCGCCTCGTCGTCCGAGGTCCCAAGCAACCGGGCTTCGGCATCTTCGGCAAGACCGGTTCGGTCGAGGTGACCATCGACCTGCCGGCCGGCTCTGGCGTGGACGGGAAGCTGGGCGCCGGCGCGATCAGCTGCACCGGACCGCTGGCGGACTGCCGTCTCAAGACCGGCGCCGGTGACCTGCGGGTCGAGGACACCGGCAAACTCAGCCTCCACACCGGCTACGGCGCGGCCATCGCCGAGAACGTGGCAGGCGACGCCGAGGTCACCACCGGCTCCGGCAAGCTCAGCCTCCGCACCGTCGCCGGGCACGCCGTGCTCAAGAACGGCAACGGCGACACCTGGATCGGCGAGGCCGGCGGGGAGCTCCGGGTCCATTCGGCCAACGGGCACGTCGCCGCCGAACACGCCGCCGCGTCGGTCACGGCGAACACCGCCAACGGCGACATCCGCATCGCCGAGCTGGTGCGCGGGTCGGCGACGTTGCGCACGGCAGCCGGGCGGGTCGAGGTCGGCGTCCGGCGCGGCACCGCGGCCCGGCTCGACCTGCACACCCACTTCGGCAAGGTTCGTAACGACCTGGACGCCGCCACCGGCCCCGCCGAGACCGACGAGAAGGCCGAGGTGCGAGCCCGCACCGGATTCGGCGACATCGTGATCCACCGCTCCTGACGCGTCCCACCCACCGCCCGGTCCGGGCGAACCGCCCGGACCGGGGATGACGCACGCCTTCGTACCACCGGTCCTGCTCTTCCGGCCTGACCGGCGATGGCGCGCGCCTCCGTACTCGTGCAAGCCCTTCTTGGAGGAGCAATGGCGGTAACCACCGCGACGCGGCCGGCCATCTCGGTGTCCGGCCTACGCAAGACGTTCGGGGACAAGGTCGTCCTCGACGGCATCGATCTCATGGTCAGCGAGGGAACGGTCTTCTCGCTGCTCGGGCCCAACGGCGCCGGCAAGACCACCATGGTGCGGATCCTGTCGACCCTGGTGCCCGCCGACGACGGGTCGATCCGCGTCGCCGGGCACGACCTCGCCAGGGAGCCCGACGGGGTACGGGCGGCGATCGGCGTGACGGGCCAGTTCTCGGCCGTCGACAACCTCCTCACCGGGGAGGAGAACCTCAAGCTGATGGCCGACCTGCACCACCTCGGCCGCACCGAGGGCAGGCGCCGCATCGCCCGGCTCACCGAGCGCTTCGACCTCGGCGAGATGGCCCGCAAGCCCGCCTCCGTCTACTCCGGCGGAATGCGCCGCCGCCTCGACCTGGCGATGACCCTGGTCGGCGAGCCGCGGCTGATCTTCCTCGACGAGCCCACCACCGGCCTCGACCCGCGCAGCCGGCACGCCATGTGGCAGATCATCCGCGGACTCGTCGCCGAGGGCGTCACCGTGTTCCTGACCACCCAGTACCTCGACGAGGCCGACCAGCTCGCCGACCGCATCGCCGTGCTCGACCACGGCCGCATCGTCGTCGAGGGCACCCCCGACGAACTCAAGCGCCGCATCCCCGGCGGACACATCCTGCTGCGCTTCGCCGACACCACCGCGCTGCACGCCGCCGCCCGCACGCTCGCCGTCGCCCAGCGCGACGACGACGCCCTCACCCTGCAGGTTGCCAGCGGCGGCGACGTCCGTTCCCTGCGCGCCCTGCTGGACCGGCTCGACGACGCGCAGGTCGAGGTCGACCACCTCTCGATCCACACTCCCGACCTCGACGACGTCTTCTTCGCCTTCACCGGCACGCCCGCGTCCGCCGCCATCACTGGGGAGCACCGATGACCAGCCTCGCCTACACCCTGACCGACTCGGCGACCATGCTCCGCCGACAGATCCGCCACATCCAGCGCTACCCCTCGCTGACCGCGATGCTGATCGGCCTCCCCGTCGTCCTCATGCTGCTGTTCGTCTACGTCTTCGGCGCGACGCTCGGCGCCGGACTCCCCGGCGGAGGCGGCGACCGCGGCGCCTACCTCAACTACCTGGTGCCCGGCATGCTGCTGTTCAGCGTGACCGGCGCCGCGCAGGGAACCGCCATCTCCGTCGCCATGGACATGACCGAAGGCATCGTCGACCGCTTCCGCACCATGGCCATCTCCCGCGCCTCCCTCCTGACCGGACACGTCCTCGGCAGCCTGGTGCAGACCATGCTCTGCATCGCCGTCGTGCTCGCCATCTCGCTGGCCATCGGCTTCCGTCCCAGCGCCACCCCGCTCGAGTGGCTCGCCGTCGCCGGCGTGCTCGCCGCGATCGCGTTCGCGCTGATCTGGCTGTCCGTCGCGCTCGGCCTGGTCAGCGACAGCGTCGAGACCGCCAGCAACCTGCCCATGTTCCTGACGCTCCTGCCCTTCCTGGGCAGCGGTTTCGTGCCCACCGACACGATGCCGGCCGGCCTGCGGTGGTTCGCCGACTACCAGCCGTTCACGCCGGTGATCGAGACTCTGCGCGGGCTGTTGCTCGGCTCCGGGATCGGGAACAGCGCCCTGCTCGCACTGGCCTGGTGCGCGGTGATCTCGCTGATGTCGTACCTGTGGGCCAAGCGCGCGTTCCATCGGCGGGCGGCACGCTAGCTCCAGCGCAGGAACAAGGGGCGGAACGCCGACGGCGTTCCGCCCCTTGCCGCTCCGCGCGCAGGGCCACGGCACCTGGCGGTCGTGCCTGGGGCGGTTGATCAGAACGCGCCCCGCGCTCCCTGCCGGCTGGGACAGTGGGTTGATGGCAGGCTTCCGGTGGCGTGGGCGGTTGGGACCCGCGGTCGCGATCGGTCCGGGCGCCCGGGTGGACAAGTTCGAGGTGTTCTTCGACCTCGTCTTCGTCTTCTCGTTCTTCATCATCACCCGAGCCACCGCCGCGAGCATCTCCGGCCGGCAGTTGCTGCACGCCATGCTGGTGCTCGCGGTGCTCTGGTGGTGCTGGGTGGTGCACACCGTGGTCGCGACCCGGGTCCGGCTCGGCGTGGGTTTCGTCCCGGTGTTGATGGTGGCCGGGATGAGCGCCCTGTTCGCCTTCGCGCTGTCCCTCCCGCAGGCGTTCGCCGAGCCGAAGCAGGCGTCGGCGGGCCCGATGGTGGTGGCGCTCAGCTACCTGGTGATCCGGGCCGTGCACCTGCTCCTGTACTGGCACGTCGCCAGGGAGAAACCGGGAGAGCGGCGGCTGCTGCTCAGGTATTCCCCGGAGGTCGTGTTGAGCACCGTCCTGCTGCTGGGCGCGGCGCTGATCCCACCGCGGATCGACGATCCGGACCGGGCCGCGTTGACCCGGGACGCGCTGTGGATCAGCCTCGTGGTGCTCCAGTACAGCTCGGGTCTGGTCGCCGGTGCCTGGGGCTGGGTGGTGACCTCCGCCGAGCACTGGACCGAGCGCTACGACCTGATCCTCATCATCGCCTTGGGCGAGTCGATCATCTCGGTGGGCGTCGGCGGCAACCTGCTGGGCAATCCGGTCACCTGGCCGGCGGTCGCCGCAGCCATGCTCGGCGTCATCTTCACCGCAGCCCTGTGGTGGCTGCACTTCGACGTGATCGGGCCCGCCGGCCGCATCGCGCAGCACGTGGCGCAGGGCCGCGCCCGCGTGGCCATGGCCCGGGACGCCTACGCCTACTTCCATCTCGTGATGATCGCCGGGATCATCCTGTTCGCGCTGGGCGCCGAGGAGATCGTACGGGAGATCGCCGACCCGAGGATCGGCCTCGCCGAGCCCGCGCACGGCCCGGGAGTGCCGCTGTTCTTCGGCGGGGTGATCTGCTATCTGTGCGGCGACATGCTGTTCCAACTGCGCACCCTCCGGACCCTGTCCTGGACCCGGGTCGCCGCGGTGCTGGTCCTCGCCGCCGGCATCCCGGTCGCCTCGCACCTGCCGGCACTCGTCGCCCTCGCCCTGCTGACCGCGATCTGCGTGGGGCTGGTGGCGGTCGAGGTGATGCTGATGTCGGAAGCCCGGCAGGCCCTGCACGAGACGGTCTTCGCAGAGCGGACCAGCCACGAGAAGCACGAGGCGGACTGGCGCGCCCGCTGGCACGAGCCCAACCCGCAGGAGCCGTCGACCTGAGGTCGCTCCCGGCAGCTTGCGCGCCCGGCACGCTGGGACGGGGCGAGGAGCCGGGTCATTCCCCTCCCGGCGGGCCGTCGGCCGGGGTGCGGCTGCGTCCCAGGGCGTCGACCCTGCCCCAGCGCCCGGGTATGTCGAGCAGCTCCAGCCGGCCCAGCCCGGGCGGGAGCTCCGGGTCGATGATGAGGTGCTCGTCGTGGGGCTGCAGGCCGAGGATCACCCGCAGCAGGAGCAGCGGCGTGCCGGCCGACCAGGCCTGGGGGCTGCAGGCGGTCGGGTACTCCACGGGGTAGGTGGTGCGGGCCCGGGGATAGCCGGCGAAGGCTTCGGGCAGCCGGCCGTCGAAGTAGTCGGCGGCGTCGAAGACGGCCTGGCAGATGGTGGCCGCCTCGCGGCGGTAGCCGTAGCGCCAGAGACCCCAGGCGATGATCGAGTTGTCGAACGGCCACACGGTGCCCACGTGGTAGCCGAGCGGGTTGTAGCGGGCGCAGTCGGTCGCCAGGGTGCGCACACCCCAGCCGGAGAAGAGCCGTTCGCTGAGCAGCAGCTCCGCGATCCGGCCCGCGCGGGACTCGTCCACGATGCCGCTCCACAGCAGATGCCCGATGTTGGACGACAGCGCGTCGACCTGGCCGCCCTCCGCGTCCAGCGCGAGGGCGTAGTACCCACGGTCGGCGATCCAGAACTCCTCGTTGAACCGGGCCTTCAGCTCGGCGGCCTCGCGTTCGAGCCGGTCGGCGTAGGCGGGATCGTTCCAGAACAGCCGGGCCAGGCGGGCACCGCGGATCTTGGCGTCGTAGGCGTAGCCCTGTTGCTCGCAGGTCGCGCGGGGGAACGGTGGCAGGCGCCCGTCACGGTAGGAGATCGAGTCCGGGGAGTCCTTCCAGCACTGGTTGACCAGGCCGCTGTCGCGGTTGCGGGTCTCGTACCAGAGGTAGCCGGTGCCGAGCAGGTCGCCGTAGGTGTCGATCCAGTCCAGGGCGGCGCGGGCCTCGAACTCGTAGGCGCGCACCACGGCGTCGTCGCCGGTCCAGCGTTCGTACTCGTCGAGCAGGATGACGAACAGGGGGGTCGTGTCGGCGGCGCCGTAGTACGGCGAGTGGGGTTGTTCCTCGAATCCGGCGGACTCCCCGTAGCGCAGCTCGTGCAGGATCTTGCCGGGCTCCTCGTCCCGGAAGTCGTCGACGCGGCTGCCCTGGCCGTAGGCGAGCGTGCCGAGGGTGGTGGGCACGAGCTGCGGGGTGAACGGCAGGGCCTGGAGGCAGGTGAAGATGCTGTCCCGGCCGAACACGGTCATGAACCACGGCAGCCCGGCGGCCACCAGTTCCTCCGCCATGGTGATGGAGGTGTAGCGCAGCGCGGCCAGGTCCACCAGGCTCTGCCGGTAGGCGGTGGCCATGGACGAGTTGTCGCAGCTGAGCCGGGGGGCGGTCGCCGTCCATCGCCGCAGCTGCTCGTCGAGCTCCTCCGGGGACCGGGCCCGGCGCAGCTCGACGCTCTCGCGGAAGTCGCGCTCGTGTGCGCCCAGCACGAGCGTGCGTACGTGCAACCGGGTCTGCCACTCCGACTGCGGGGGTACGCACACCTCGAATGTCATGCCCTCCGTGTCGACGCGGGCGGGCGCGGAGCTGGAGATCACCGTCTCGCGGTGGAAGCGGTCCCGGCGGTAGCGCAGCCGCAACCGCCCCTCCTCCACGATGGCCTGCACCGGCGCCTTCTTGGCCTGCGGGTTCTTGATTTCGAAGATGTCGGCGAAGTCGGAACCCATGTCGACGCGGACGGTCAGGGTCGTCTCGGCGTCGGTGTGGTTGAGCACCGCGAGATCCTCGATGAAGCTGCCGCCGATGCTGCGGTCGCGGATCACCGACACCGTCGCATCGACGTAGTGGGTCGGTTCGCCGGGCACGAGGAAGAACCGGCTCTCGTAGTAGCGGATGTCATCCACCGACAGCGCGTGCAGCCGTTCTCCGTTCAGGCTCAACCGCCAGGTGGACAGGAACCGGGTGTCGTAGGAGAACAGTCCCGTCGGCACGCTGGGCGAAGGATCCACGTCGCCGCGGCCGTCGCAGACCAGGAAGGTGTTGCCGTCCAGGATGCTGATCGATTTCCGGATCGCCATGCCGTCACCCCAGCCCGGCGCGCAGGCGCTCGCGCCACGCCTGCCCGTGGGGTGACCGCCGCCGCGCGCTCTCCCGCGGATCGCTGGTTTCCCCTTGCGACGGGAAGTACCGCCGGAACGCGAGGATCAGGCGGGCGTCACCGACGCCGCTGGCCTCGTTGCGCAGCAGCACGGCCGTGGCGGGGGACTCGCCCCGCACCAGCCGGGCGAACACCGCGGGCGTCGTCGTCAGCACCGCGTCCGCCGCCCGGGCGTCCCGGTTCA
This sequence comes from Micromonospora sp. NPDC004540, assembly GCF_040610095.1. NCBI lineage: Bacteria > Bacillati > Actinomycetota > Actinomycetes > Micromonosporales > Micromonosporaceae > Micromonospora > Micromonospora sp. NPDC004540. Next base: position 47,892 of record NZ_JBEXLR010000011.1, on the reverse strand, counting down.
CCACCACCTGATCCGTCGCGGTCAGGTCGACGTACCAATGGTCGCTGGAGCCGTGGGTGACGAGGTCCACGCGGAGCGTTCCCCGGACTCGCGGCGGCAACATCGCGCGCCCTCGCGACGGCAGCGCCACGAAGAATGCCTCGATCTCATCGCTCATACCCAGCCCCCGCCCGGTTGCAGCCTAGGCCACACCACCCGCGCGAACTGCCGTTTTCGCGCGTTGGCCCGATGGCGCCGCGACGGCGGGTCGTCGTCGCACGTGGGGCGGCCCATGACGCGCCGGAGGTCGGCCGGGGCCGTCCGGCCGTACCCCGTGCGGCGTCCCGGGCGGCGGAGCGGCCGGTTACGGTTGCCGGCGTGCGGGCGGAGGCGGGCGAGACGATCGGCTTCTCGGTGCTCGGCTCGATCAGGGTCGTCCGGGCCGGCGCCGAGCTGCCGCTGGGCGCCCGCCAGCAGCGCCTGGTGCTCGCGTTGCTGCTGGTCCGGGCCGGTTCACCGGTCTCCCTGGCCGAGGTGGTCGACCTGCTCTGGGACGAGGAGCCCCCGGCCAGCGCCGCGAACGTCGTGCACCGGCACGTCGGGGTGCTCCGGCGGCTGCTCGAGCCCGGCCTGCCCACCCGGTCGGCGGGCCGGCACATCCTCCGGGAGCTCTCCGGCTACCGGCTGCGCGCCGACGAGGAGTCCCTCGACCTGCTGAAGTTCCGGTCGCTGAGCCGGCTGGCGGCCCGGAGCATGCAGGGCGGCGACCCGGAGTCGGCGCTGCGGCATGCTCTCGACGGGCTTCGGCTGTGGCGCGGCCGGTGCGCCGCCGGCCTGGAACCGGCCACCCGCCTGCATCCGGCGTTCCTCGCCGTGGAGGCCGAACGCGCCCAGGCCGTGCGCGAGGCCGCCGACGCCGCCGAGCGTTGCGGGCGGCTGAGCGCGGTGCTGGCGCCGTTGCGGCAGGCCGCCGAGCAGCACCCGCTCGACGAGTCGCTGCAGAGCCGGTTGCTGCTGGCGCTCGCCGCCGACGGCCGCCAGGCGGAAGCCGTCGAGAGGTACCGGGTGGTGCGCCGCCTGCTCGCCGACGACCTGGGCATCGACCCGGGCGAGGAACTGCGGGAGGCGTACGACCGGCTGCTGCACCAACGCACCCAGCCGGCGCGTACCGGGTCGCCGGCGCCACTCCCGCGGCCCGCGCAGCTGCCGCCGGACCTGCCCTTCTTCAGCGGCCGGGACGACCTCATCGCCGAGGCCCGCGCGGCGGTCGAGCGCCCGGGCGGGCCGGCGGTGCTCGCGATCGACGGCATGCCCGGGATCGGCAAGACCGCCCTGGCCGTCCACCTCGCCCACGGGTTCGCCGCCGGCTACCCCGACGGGCAGCTCTATGTCGACCTGCGCGGATACGACGGGCGGGAGCCGGCCATGAGCCCGGCCGAGGCGCTGCGTGGCTTCCTCGGCTCGCTCGGGGTGCCGCAGGAGGGCATTCCCGCCGAGCTGCACGCCCAGGCGGGCATGTACCGCAGCAGCCTGGTCGGCCGGCGCATGCTGATCGTGCTCGACAACTGCCGGGACGTCGAGCAGATCCGACACCTGCTGCCGGGCAGCCCCGGCTGTCTGGTGATCGTCACCAGCCGCAGCCGGCTCAGCACCCTGCTGACCACGGCCGGCGCCCACCCGTTGCCGGTCGGCCTGCCGAGCGTCGAGGAGGCCCGCGCGGCGTTGCTGCGGCCGCTCGGGGCCGGCCGCGTCGCGGCGGACCCGGCCGCGATCGACGCCATCATCGCCAGCTGCGGGCGGCTGCCGCTCGCGCTGGCCGTGGTGGCCGCCCGCGCGGCCAGCATGCCGGGGACGCCACCGGCGCAGATCGCCGCGGAGCTGGCCCGAGCGCCCGAAAGTCTGGACGGCTTCGACGGCGACGACCCGCAGACCGACCTGCGTGCCGTCTTCTCCTGGTCCTACCAGGCGCTCTCGGCCCCGGCCGCCCGGCTCTTCCGGCTGCTGCCGATCCATCCCGGCCCCGACATGTCGATCGCCGGAGCGGCGGGCCTGGCCGGCGTTCCGCTGCGGACCGCGCGGGCACTGCTCGGCGAGCTGAGCCGCGCGCACCTGGTCGGCGAAGACCCGCCGGGCCGATACCGCGTCCACGACCTGCTGCTGGCCTACGCCACGGAACTCGGTGAGGAGCACGACGGCCCGGCCGAGCGCGCCGCCGCGGAGCTGCGCTGCCTGCGGTTCTACCGGGCCAGCGGCTATCAGGCGCACCGGTGGCTGCTGACCTCCGAGTACCAACCGATGATCGAGCCGGGGCCGGGCGAGACTCCGCTGCGCTTCGCCGGGCACGGCGACGCCATGCGCTGGTTCACCGCCGAGCGGCAGGTCCTGACCGCGCTGGTCGGCCGGGCCGCCCGCCAGGGCCGGCACACCGAGGCGTGGCAGCTCGCCCTGGGCATGCAGCACTTCTTCGAACGCAGCGGCCGGTGGGTCGACTGGACGACGACCGGCGAGGTGGCCCTCGAGGCCGCCCGGGCGGGCGGCGACCTGGTCGGGCAGGCCCGGATGCACCGCAGCCTGGCCGGCGCGGCCTACTTCCGGCACGAGCAGGAGACCGCGATCGGGCATCTCGACCGGGCGGTCGAGCTGCTCGCCCGGCTCGGCCTGTACGACGAGATGACCCGGGCCGGGATCAACCGGGCGATGATCCTGAGCGCCCAGGGGCGGCACGACGAGGTCGTGCGGGCGCTCTCCGCGACGGTGGGGCCATGGCGGGCCGGAGACCACAAACTGCTGGCGGACGTCCTGGTGATCATGGCCACGAGCTATGCCGAACTGCGCCGGGAGGAAGACGCCGTGCGCTGCGCCGAGCAGGCGATGGCGCTGTCGCGTGGAGCACGGTACAGGCTGGGCGTCGCCGAGGCGTGGGAGGTGTTCGGCCGGGTGCATTCCGCCCGCCGGGAGCTCGGCAGGGCGGTCGACTGCTGGCGCGAGGCGGCCGTCGCGTACCAGGAAGCCTCGGCGTCGGCGCCGGCCGCGGAGGTGCTGGCAATGCTCGGCGACGCACTCGCCGCCGCCGGCGACCAGGACGCCGCGGTAGGGGCGTGGCGGGAGGCGCTGGCCCTGATCCCGTCCGCGCAGACCCCGACCGGCCGGCGGCTGGCCGGCCTGCTCGCGGCGGTCACGTCGCGTCCGTGACCGATCGCGAACGGCGACGGCACTCGATCCGCACTTCCGCGTCAGTCCATTCACCTCCGCCGTCCCTAGGCTCCTGCCTCATTCATCGTTGCTGCTGCCGATGGGGAGATGCCGTGCTGCGGGTACCCGACGGATCACCGGCCGGCCGGGCCGAGCGCATGACCGCGCTGCACGCGGACCACGCCCGTGCCCTGCTGCGTCTCCTGCTCGTGCTGACCCGGGACCAGCGGCAGACCGCCGAGGATCTGCTCCAGGAGACGATGCTGCGGGCCTGGCGGCACCTCGACTCGGTGCCGCCCGAGCCCGACGCCGCCCGCCGGTGGCTCTGCACCGTCGCCCGGCGGCTGGTCATCGACGGCGTCCGGCGGCGGCGGGGCCGCCCGGCCGAGGTCCACCTCGTCGACATGACCTGGATTCCCGCTGGTGACGACACCACCGGCACGGCGCTGGCGGGGCACGCGATCCGGCACGCGCTCGGTCGGCTGAGCCCGGCGCAGCGCAGCCTGCTCTCCGAGGTCTATCTGGTCGGGCGGTCGCCGGCAGATGTCGCGGGCCGGCTGGGAGTGCCGATCGGCACGGTGAAGTCCCGGACCCACCATGCGCTGCGCGCCCTGCGCACCGGCCTCGAAGCCGCCTGAGCAGGGACGACTCCGCCGGCCGGCGATCCGGGCGCTGAGTCGAAGCTCACAGCCGCGACAGGGGTCCGTCCCTGCCATGCTGTGGCGGTCGTGGCAACCAGCGCTGCATGGATCGCATCAGGATGACCAGCCCGCTCTCCTTCGCCGTTCTCGGCCCGGTGCGGGCCTGGCGCGGCCGGTCCGAAATCGATCTGGGCACCCGGCAGCAGCGGCTGATCCTGGCGTTGCTGCTCGCCCGGGCCGGCGGTGCGGTCAGCGTCGCCGAGCTCGTCGACCTGCTCTGGGAGTCCGACCCGCCACCCAGCGCGGTCAACGTGGTGCACCGGCACGTCGGGATGCTCCGGCGGCGCTTCGAGCCGGGCCTGCCGACCCGGGCGGCGGGCTCGGTGCTGATCCGCGACGGCGCCGAGTACCGGCTGCGGATCGACGGGGAGTCGCTCGACCTGCTCCGTTTCCGGCGCCTGGTGGCCCAGGCCGGTGGCAGCTCCGGCGAGCCGGCCGTCGAGCTCTACCGGGAGGCGCTGGCACTGTGGCGCGACCGGTGTGCCGCGGGCCTGCGGGCCGGCGGCCGGGACCATCCGGAGTTCGTCGCCGTCGACGGCGAGCGGTTCGCGGCCGTCCGGGCGGCGACCGACGCCGCCCTGCGGGCCGGGTGCGTCCCCGCGGTGCTGCCCGCGCTCCGGCTGGCCGCCGAGTGCGAGCCGCTGGACGAGGCACTGCAGGCGCGGCTGCTGCTCGCCCTCGCCGCGGACGACCGGCGGGCCGAGGCCCTCGCGGCGTATGCCGACATCGAGCACCGGCTCGCCGACGAGCTCGGCATCCAGCCGGGCGCCGACCTGCGCGCGGCGCGGGACAGCCTGCTCGACCACGACGCCCCGGTCGACGGCTCCCGGTCGCGGCCCGCCGAGCCGGCGGCGTCGCAGCCGACCCGGGCCGAGGCGCCGGCGCAGTTGCCGGCCGACCACCCCTACTTCACCGGCCGCCACGCCGTCGTGGCCGCCGCCGAGGAGCTGCTGGCCGGGGATCGGCCGACCACCGCGCTGGTCATCGACGGGATGCCGGGCGTCGGAAAGACCACCCTCGCCGTGCACCTGGCCCACCGGCTGGCCGCCCGCTACCCCGCTGGCCAGTTGCACGCGGACCTGCGCGGTTTCGGCTCCGGCGACCCGGTGATGACACCGGCGGAGGCGCTGCGCGGCTTCCTGCGTTCCCTCGGGGTCGCGCCGGCCGCCATCCCGGCCGAGCTGCACGCCCAGGCCGGTCTCTACCGCACCATCCTGGCCGAACGTCGGGTGTTGATCCTGCTCGACAACTGCCGCGACTGGGACCAGATCCGGCACCTGCTGCCCGGCGCCGGCGGCAGTCTCGTCATCGCCACCAGCCGCCGCCGGATCACCGGCGTGGCCGGGCCGGCGGGCGCCCACGCGCTGCACCTGGACCTGCTGACCGACGCCGAGGCCCGCGAGCTGCTCACCCGCTGGCTCGGCGACGCGGCGGCCGCCGACCCGGCCGCCGTCGACGAGATCGTCGCGCGGTGCGGCCGGTTGCCGCTGGCCCTGGCGCTGGTCGCCACCCGCAGCGTCGGCCGGCCCGGGCTCGGCCTGCCCGCGGTGGCCGGTGAGCTGGCCGAGGCCGACGGCCGGCTGGCCGGCTTCGGTGACGCGCACGCCGATCTGGAGAAGATCTTCTCCTGGTCCTACCGGGCCCTGACTCCCGAGGCGGCCCGGCTCTTCCGGCTGCTGCCGCTGCATCCGGCCGGGGAGCTGAGCACCGAGGCGGCGGCGGCCCTCGGCGGCCTGTCCCTGCGCTCGGCCCGCGGGCTGCTCGCCGAGCTCGGGGCGCAGTTGCTGGTCCAGCCCCGCGACGGCCGGTGGCGGATGCACGAGCTGCTGCGCGCCTATGCCGCGGAGCTGGGTGAGGAGCACGACGACGCGGCCGAGCGGGACGCCGCCGTCGAACGGGTCGTCGACCACTACCGGTTGCTCCGGCACCGGTGACCCGGACGCGGCGCCGGCGGGCGCCGCGTCCGGGGCCCATCGTCAGTACCGGTAGGCGCGGATGACGGTCTGCTTGACCGTGTTGCCGCTGGTGTCCGTCGCGGCGGCCCGCAGCGAGACGAAACCGGCGCCGGCCGGGTTGCGCACCCAGGCCACCGCCTTCTCGCCGGACCGCTGCACGGTCAGCCGCTGCCAGGTCTTGCCGTCGTCGAAGGACGCCTCGACGGTCAGGGCCCTGGTCCGGCCCGGCGCCGCCCCGATCTGACGGTCGAGCGAGACCGGGATCGCGAACAGCCGGCCCGCCGGCGCCCGGTTGTCGATGTCGAGCTCCGGGCTGTACCGGATCGCCGTCATCGGCAGCTTCACCAGCTCGCCGTCGCCCACGTGCGCGGACGTGAAGGTCCACTCCGCGTCGACCACCGTCGACAGGGTGAACTCCGGGTCGCTGCGGAAGGTCGCGGCCAGCCGGTAGTCACCCTTCTCGGCGGGCACGTCCCACACCCAGGGCGCCTGGTTCGCGTCGCCGATCTTGACCCCGTCGCGGTAGAGGCTGATCTCCACGCTGCCGCCGCGAACATGCCGGAAGCCCATGTGCCCGGTGCCGTCGCCGTGCAGCGGCCCCGGCCCGCCCAGCGTGTCGCCCCAGTAGCGGGTGGCGAACTGCTGGCCGAAGTTCGGCTCCGGGAAGACCGGCCCGGCGACCCCGTTGGCCCATTTCACGTCGTACGTCCGCCCGGGCTTGAAACTGGTCCACGCCGACTCGTAGTAGGTGTACCTCAGCTGGGACGAGGTCGACTGCCACACCGCCTGCTTGTCCTGGTTGTAGTACTCGGTGACGGTGCTCGGCACGTCGTAGGTGAAGCTCGGCGGGATGTTGCGCTCGTCCCGGTAGACCGGCGAGTTGCCCGGTGCGTGCGCGACGGCGGTCCGCGACACCGGCACGCCGGCCACGTCCGCGCTGACCCGGGAGCGGACCGTGGCGAAGTCGCCCGCGCGCAGCTTGCGGGTCAGCCCGGTCATCATCTTCTCCGGCTCGTAGAGGTAGACCCGATAGGCGTACGGGCTGTTGTGCAGGCTGCCGTCCTCGGCCACCTGCCCCCACATCCCGTTGACGTAGGAGACGAAGCCGGGCGTCCTGCCGGCCCCGATCTGCGCGGTCCGCAGGTGATCGAAGGGAAGGCCCATCAGCACGCCGAACGGGTCGTTGCTGCCCCAGATCTGCGGCTGCTCGGTCCGGATCGTCCAGCCGAACTCCTGGTGGACCGCGGTGGCCTTCGGGTTCGGCACCGACACCGCGACCGGCTTCGCCAGGCGGGCGTCCATGGTGAGCGCCTGGTCCGTGGTCAGGTCGAGGCCCGGGCGCATCAGCGACGTGATGTGCGGGAGGAACGGGTCGCCGGTCAACAGGTAGGTCTCGACCAGGTAGCGGCCCGCGCGGACCTGGTAGGTGGTGGTCGCGGGGTCGTCGAACACCATGACGGTCTGCCGGTCCAGGTCGGTCAGGAGGGTCACCCACCCCTGGTCGGGGGTGGGCGCTCCGCCGTCCGGCCCGACGAGCTTGAGGCTCAGCCGGTGGCGGGCGACGTCGAGCGCGACCGGGGTCTGCACCTGCGCGCCGCCGCCGGTGGCGGTCACCTCACCGCCGAAGTAGCGGTCGGGCAGGTCGGCGCCGGCCTGGACGGTGACGGTCACGCTGGCCGTGCCACCCGCCGGGACCGTCACCGAGGAGGCGCTGAGGCCGAACAGGCCGGCCGGCGCCGGGGCGCCGTCGGCATCCTTGGCGTCGAGGGAGACCGCCAGGGTGAGGGCGGACGAGCCGCCGTTCGCGTACGTGATCGTGCGCTGCTGCGCGGTGGTGGTCCGCTCGAAGGCGACGCTGACCGGGCTCGCCGTGACGGTCTGCCGGGTCGCCCGGGCGACGTCGAGGAATCCGGCGCCCTGCTCGTAGACACCGATGGTGGCGCTCGGCTGCGCGGCCGCCATCAGGGTGGACTTGATCCGCTCCGGCGCCCAGTCCGGGTGCTGCTGCGTCAGGATCGCCGCCGCGCCGGCCACGTGCGGAGTCGCCATCGAGGTGCCGTTGAGGCTGGCGTACTGCGGGTTCTCGCCGTTCGGCCACAGGTCGGAGGTCGAGCTGCGGGCGGCGACGATGCCGACGCCGGGCGCGGTGACGTCCGGCTTGATGCCGGCGTCGCCCGCGCGCGGACCCCGGCTCGAGAATTCGGCCAGCTCGCCCGTCTTGGTCACGGCGCCCACGGTCAGCGCCTCGGACACGCTGCCGGGCGAGTTCACCGTCGACTCGCCGGCCTCGCCGCTGTTGCCCGCGGCGACGACGAAGAGCACGCCGTAGCGGTGGGTGAGGTCGGCCAGGGCCGCCTCGATGGGGTCGGTCTCCGGGCTGTCCGGGCCGCCGAGGCTCATGTTGGCGACCTTGACGCCCTGCTGCGCCGCCCAGGTCATGCCGGCCAGGATCGCCGACTCCGGGCAGCCCTCCGCCATGCAGACCTTGGCGCTGTAGAGGGTCGCGCCGGGCGCCATGCCCTTGAAGCGGCCCTGCGACGCGGCCCCGCTGCCGACGATCGTGGAGGCGACGTGGGTGCCGTGGCCGACCCGGTCGAGGGCGTCCGGGTCGGCGGAGAAGTTCTCCGCGGCGGCGACGTGGCCGGCCAGGTCGGGGTGGGTCTGGTCGACGCCGGTGTCGATCACGCCGACCTTCACCCCCGTCCCGGTCCAGCCGGCCTGCCAGGCCTGCGGCGCCCCGGTCATCGGGACGCTGACGTCGAGGGTGGGGTGGCGCAGCCCGTCGAGCCAGATCTTGTCGAACCCGGCCCGCAGCTGCCGCTCGGTGCCGGGGGCGGCGGAGGTGACGGTGTTCCAGAAGGACACCGCGTCGGCCCGGCTCTCCGCGACGGCGCGCGCCCCGGAGAGCTCCCGGGTGGTCCGGGCGCCGGCGAGACCGGCGGGGGCGGCGCCGCGGTGCTGCACGATGAGCGGCAGGGTGGCCCGGGTGTCGTCGTAGCCGAAGTCGACCAGCATCGAGACGTCGAAGAGCCGCTCGTCGAGCTTGCCCCGGTTGAGCAGGCCGACGGCGTCGGCGGGGATGACCCGCACGTCCTTGCCGGCGCTGTGGGTGATGAACGGGATCCGTTCCCGTCCCTTGCCCGGCACGACGTCGACGGTCGTCCGGCCGTTCACGGTGCCGAGGTGGACGGTGTCGCCGGTGAGCAGAGTGACCGTCCGGGGCTTGGACGCGACCGCGGGTGGGGTCGCCGGCTTCGCGGCCCGGGGCTGCGCCGCGGCGGGCGTACCGCCCGGAGCCACCGCCGAGACGCCCAGCACCACCAGTGCCAGCGCCGATAACTTGCGAACTGAACGCATGATTCTCCCTGGATGAACGCGAGAGGTATCCAGGTGCTCCCGACGTGACCGGCGGGTGAAAGTTCATCAGGTGTGACCTGGGTCACTGTCATGCGGGATCGAGCGGTCCGGGGGAGCTGTTGCGATGTCTGGCGCGTACGAGACGGGGACGCCATCGCGTCGCAGGCCGGCCACTGTCCAGGCGCCCGGTAAGTCCTCCTGCCAGCCAGCACAGGGCGACCGTTGCGAGGAGGCCCACGAGCCCGGCGAGACCCACCTGCCAGAAGCGGGCTTCCGCAACCTTTTCCGGGGTTTCGGGTGCGATGACGTCGCCGGGGTCCACCAGCACCGTCATCGTCTCGCCGACGGCGAATTCCTCCCAGCCCCGGCACAACTCGCCGAAGAGGGGGCTGCCGTCGGTGCGCTGCAGCCGGTAGCAGTGCTGGTCGTCGCTGCTCCCGCGGTTGAGATAGCGCCCGGCGTCGTGGTCCACGACCGTCGCCACCACCGGTTCCCCTCGCAGGTCCAGCACGGTGAGCCGCGGGGCGAACATCATCGCGATCATCCACAGGAGGGACGCGACGAACGCGGCCATCACGACGGCCTTCACCACGAGCGACGCGGTTGTCCACACCTCTTCGCTCAACACGAGCCGGCTGGCCACCAGCACGGCTGCCACTGTCGCGAGGACCGGCAGCCACTCCGACCAGGCGAACAGATCGGCGAGCGCGGCCACCCCGCCGGGCGCCGTGAAGCACGCGATCAACCAGAGCCGGTGGCGACGCGTGATGCCGCCCGGAGAGCGCGAAGGTACCACGGGCTGGATTGTGGACCGGGCTGGCAAGGGGCAACTTCCGGACCGGTGACGGACACCAGAGCGCGGACGCCGATCCGCGCCCTGTGAAGTCCTCGATCGGTGGCGCAGGCCACACAGCCGCGCTGTCACAGGAAACGGTTGGCCGGCATCTCCATGTCAGTCAGAAGGCCGCGTCATCGCGGTGACCGCCGCCATGCTCCGCTGCCGGGACGGTCGCCGGCGGCGCGGATCGTCAACGCTGCAAGGAGATCCTCATGAACCCCGCGCTGAACCTCACGCTGTGGATCGTCGCCGGAGTGCTGGCCGCCGTCCTCCTGGTCAGCACCTCGAAGATGTTCGTACCCAGGGAGAAGATGGCCGCCGTGGGCCACGCGGCGGAATGGGTCCTGGATTTCAGCCCCGCCGCCCTCCGGGTCATCGGAGCCCTCGAGCTGCTGGCCGCGGCGGGCCTGATCCTGCCCGGCGTACTGGACATCGCTCCGGTTGTGGTGCCCGTGACCGCCACCTGTGTGGCGGTGCTGTTCGTCGGCGCGGCGGCCATGCGCCTCCGCCGTGGCGAGCGGGTGACGATCGCGCCAGACCTGGTCTATCTCGCCTTGGCCGCCTTTGTGGCGTGGGGCCGCTTCGGCCCCGGGTCCTTCACTGGCTGACCGGCGCCGGGGTTGACGAGTCGCTGACGCGGCCCGCCAACCCCGACTGGTGCCGTCCTAGCTCTTACTGCTTCCCGCCACCGGACCGGAACGCGACCCAGGCGTCGCTCATCCGGTCCGCCTGTCCGGCGGTGAACATGTCCATGCAGGAGTCCTGCGTGTAGTCCATGAAGTTGTGGATCGGGTCCAGCCCGGGCGCCGTGCAGGTGTCCGCACCCACCGGGCAGTTGAACTGCGGCGCCGCCTCCCGCGGGGTGTCCGCGACGTAGTCGCCGGAAGCGGAGCAGCCGTGCGCGAAGGTGTGCTCCAGCATCAGCCAGTGCCCGACCTCGTGCGTCAGCGTGTCACCCAGGGCGTACTTGCCCGCCGTGCCGCCCGGCATCGACTCGTCCAGCATCACCACGCCGTCGATGTAGTCCCGGCCGTTGTTGTAGCCCTTCGGGAAGTAGGCCCAGCCGAGGAGCCCACCGCCGATGTTGGCCGCGTACACGTTGAGGGTGCGGGCGTCGCCGGTGTAGAGCGCCTGCTTCATGTCCCGCTCGTTCTTGCCGGGCACGACCGTGTACCAGTCGCTGTTCACGGTCCACGTCGTGTTCACGAGGGAGAACCGGAACGGCGTGTCGGAGGCGTTCGCCGCCGTCTGACCCGCGAACGAGTCGTTGAGCACCTTCATCTGGGCTGCGATGAGGGTGTTCCACCTGGTCGTCTCGGCCGCGCTGAGGGCGTGGTCGGAGACCATGTGGAAGACGGTGGGGATGGTGACGCTGCCGTTGGGCAGGCGCGGCGAGTCCTTGATCACGCCGTAGGCGTTCGCCTCGTTCTTGGAGTAGAGCTCCGGCTCCTTCGCGGTGGCGCCCTCGCTCACCCGCGCCGCGCTGTGCCCGCCGGCACCCGGCTCACACGCCGTCACGCCCGCGGAGGAGGTCACGGGCGCCGCCGTGACGGCCGCCGCCGAGGCTCCACCGGCCGCCAGGAACGTCGCGGCGGTGGCGGTCAGGACCGCCAGTTGGAACGTCGGTCTTCTGTGCATCCTTGCACCTTTCGCCGGGGGATGGATCACCGAGCGTGATGGACGGGGTTGCCGCCAGCAGGCCGGTGACATGGTCGTCCCGGTATGAGAACACGTCGTTGACCTGAGCAACAGGACTTAACAGGCAGGGTTGGGCCAGACCTCCGACACGACGCCGGCCCCCGGCGGGTGACAGGCCGCCTTCCGGCATGGGAGCCTACCCGTCGGTAACCTCCTCGACGGAAGGCAGCGACATGGCGGACATCATGGACGTGACGGATCCCGGCTGGCAGCGGCCGGCGGCGCTCGATCCGGCCGTGGTGCGCCGCGCCTGGCGGGTGACCGAGCCCCTGCACGGGATGATCTACTTCGTGCCGGAGGCGCACGAGCGGTATGCCGCCCTCGGCCTCCCGGAGCCGGCCGGCTACTTCGCCTCCCGCGCGGCCGCCCTGGGGCCCGTCGGCCCCGGCCCGGTGGTCGCCACCTTCTTCAACTTCAACCCGGACCTCGTCGCCCGGGTGCTGCCGGCCGCCTGGCAGCGGGCCACGCCGGCCGCCGTGCTGGCCGCCCGGCTGGAGGCCGCCGACGCGGCCCTGACCCGGGCGCTCGGCGACGCGGTGCACGGCCCGGAGATGGTCGAGGCCGCCGGGCTGGCCCGTCGCGCCGCCGAGTCCGCCGCCGCCCACCCGGAGGGGCGGCCGCTGTCCGCCGCCCACGCCGCGCTGCCCTGGCCGGAGCAGCCGCACCTGATCCTCTGGCAGGCCCAGACGGTCCTACGGGAGTTCCGCGGCGACGGGCACGTCGCCGCCCTGGTGCTCGCCGGCCTGACCGGGTTGGAGGCGCTGGTGCTGCACGCCGCGTCCGGCGAGGTGCCGGTCCGCTTCCTGCGCCGCACCCGGGGCTGGACCGGCGACCAGTGGGCCGCCGCGGTCGAGCGGCTGCGTGGGCGCGGGCTGATCGAGGGCGCCGAGCCGGCCCTGACCGACGCCGGACGGGCGCAGCGCGCGTGGCTCGAGGCGGCCACCGACCGGCTCGCCACGCCCGCGTACGCGGTGCTCGGCGTCGACGGGTGCGCCCGTCTCGCCGAGTTGACCCGGCCGATGAGCCGGGCCGTGGTCGACGCCGGGCTGCTCAACGTCGACAACGCCGTGCCGCCGCGCGCCGACCTGCCGGCCTCCCGCTCCGCGTGAGCCCGGCAGGTCGGTCGGTCAGCGGGGCCGCGGCGTGAGCAGCGAGACGCTCACGTCGGAGAACCGGTCCACGTGCGTCACCACGAACCGGGCGCGCAGCATCTCCTCGACCTCGGGCTTCATGCCGGCGTACGAGGAGATCTTGTAGGAGGCGGGCTTCGTGTTGACCAGCCAGATCCGGGCCCGGGTGTTGAGGCACCGGCCCTCCGCGCAGGCGGAGCCGTAGGTCGGCTTCGCCTGACCCTCCACCGCCTGGAACGCCTCTCCCAGCCGGGGGTGCTCCGGCAGGTAGTAGCGGACGCTGTCGCTCGCCCACCACGGGAACGGGCCGGTGAACGCCAACAGGTCACCGGGCCGCGCCTGCCGCTCGATCACGGCGGCCACCGACCGCAGGTCGGGCTCGAACTGGGTGACCGGGGCACGCACCGCAACGTGCGTGCTGAGCCCGACGAGCAGCACGAACACCGGCACCGCCACGGTCAGCGTGGTCAGCTGCCGGGCGACCACCTGCACCCCGGCGGCGGCCAGCAGGCACCACGCGGGCAGCACGAACAGCAGGTAGCGCTCGGTGAACAGCAACATGACCGGGGTCAGCGCCCACAACAGGGCCAGCGGGCCGAGGGCCCAGCAGACGAGGTACGCCACCCGCCGGCCGCCGCCGGCGCAGCCCAGGGCGGCCAGCCCCAGCAGGACGCCACCGACTCCGATCGAGCCCGGCAGGCCCAGCACCCAGTCGCTGAGCTCCGCCGGGGGGACCGGCTTGATCCAGGCGATCTGGCCCCGCTGGCCGGCACTGAGCAGCACCAGCGGAGACAGTGCGGCGAGGCCCGCCGCCGTGGCGCCCAGCCACCAGGCGACCGGCTGCCACCTTCTCGTGCCGCGCGCGTGCAGCGCGACCAGCACGCCGTGCGCGACGAGGACGACCAGCGCGATCAGGTGCAGGTAGCCGGCCAGGGCCAGGGACGCGGCGTACCAGGCCCAGACCGCGCGGGAGTGCCGCTGCGTCCCCCGCACCACGAATACCCCGGCCAGGGCCACCGCCGCGATCACCAGGCCGTACGGCCGGGCCTCCTGGCCGTACCGGGTCACCGTCGGCAGGAGGCCGACCAGCGCGCCGGCCAGCAGCCCCACCCGCGGGCCGTACAGCATCCGGCCCTGCACCGTCGTCAACGCCGCCGCGACGGCCACCGCGATCGCCGAGGGCAGTCGCAGCGCCACCTCCGAGTCGCCGAAGAGCCGCACCCAGAAGTGCATCCCCAGGTAGTACGGCAGCAGCACGAGGTCACGGTGCTGCACGAGGTCGTAGAGCTCGCCGAGCCGCAGCCGGGCGGCGTCCAGGGTCGCGAGCTCGTCCCGCCAGATCTGGCGACGGCCCAGCCCGATCAGCACGACGGCGAAGGCCAGCGCGCCGGACACCAGCGGCAGCACCGCCGGGGCCCGCCACCACACCCGCGTGCCGGGCGAACCGCCGGCCTCGACCGGTTCCCGCGGCTCCGCGGCGGCCACCGGCGCCGGGGTCTCCGTCGTGCCCACCGGCGGGTGGGCCGCGGCGTCGCGGGCCGGGCTGCCGGAGTCGGCCGAGCCGGCGGACCGCGCCGCCCGCCAGGGCATCGGGATCTCCGCGGTGGCCGAGTTCGGGTCCACGGAAAAGCGGTCCCCGGACTGCACCTCGTCGGTGGCGTTCCCCGCACTCACTTCCGGCACCCCGTTCTTGATCGTCGGCCGGGCGGGAGCGTAGCAGTCACGGATCGGCTCAGGTGCCCGCCGAACGACCACTGACCTCGGCCGATCGGCGGTACGCCCGGCCGTGGTGATCTACTCGTGGAGGGCGGCAGCGCGGCGCCCGCGGTCAGGTCAGGTCGAGTTGCACCGTGGCGATCTCCCAGGCCCGCAGCGGCAGCCGGACCAGCCCGTCACCGTCGACCGCGATCGGCTCGCCGGCCCGGCCGAGCAGGTCGGCCCGCCACGCCCCGCGAACCGTCGCACCGCCGAGCACGGCGGTGGTGTCGATCGGGGTCTGCGCCACCAGCCGCACCTCGGTGCGGCCGGCCCGGTCCCGGACGCTCGTCACCGCGACACCGGGGCCGTCGACGGCGAGCCCGGTCGCCGGCGCGGGCAGCGCGGCGCCCGGGTCGGCGGTGCCGGGGAAGGCCAGCAGTTCGTGCCGGTACGCCTCGGCCGCCGCCAGCACCCCCGCCTCATGCCAGGCGCCCCGGTACGGCAGCACCGCCAGATCGACGGTGCGGGTGCCGCGGCACTGCGCCTCGGGCGTCGGCAGCTGCGGACCGGCGGGCTCGTCGCGCAGGGCGTGCCGGTTGCGCGACAGCATCCCGATCGACCGCAGCACGGTGACCGCCAGCTCGCGGCCGGAGTCGGTCAGCTCGTACTCGGTGGGCTGGGTCAGCAGCACGGCCAGCGCGCCGTCCGGACCGCCCGCCGCGACGAACCCGTTGGCCGGGAAGGTGGGCAGCGGCACCTCACCGCCACCGCCCTCCGCGGTCAGGCCGCGCGCCACGACGGCGAACTGGCCCTCGGCGTACGAGGTGTCGGCCGGTGACGGCAGCGGCAGGTGCAGCCGGACCCGGTGGTCGTCGCAGCGGTTGTCGAACTCGACGCGCAGCCGGACGAAGGGTTCGCCGCGGCGCAGCTCGACCCGGGTGGTCACGGTGATCGGTTCGCGGTCCACGGCACGGGAGCCGACGTCGACGTCCGCGGCCACCGGCCACCGGTACTCGCGTACGACGTCCAGGACGGCCACCAGTGGCCCGTCGTGGCGCACCACGGCCCGCACCGCCCGCGGCTTGTCGACCAGTTCGTCGGCGGCCGGCGGGGCGTAGTTGTAGCTGTCGCCCACGTCGCCGCCGTCGACGATCCGGCCGACCCCGTCCACGGTCACCCCGTCCGGGGTGGACAGGGCCAGCGTGCCGTCCTCGGCGACGTCGACCCGCAGCAGGCCGTTGTCGAGGCTGCGGCCGGCCACCGTGACCGGGTCCGACGCGGGAGTCGCGGTCGCCGGGAGCGGCACCGGCCGGACCGCGGCGTGCCCGAGCGGTGGCACGTCCACCAGGGCGGCGACGGTGGCCCGGGGAGCGGCGACGATCCGGACCCGCCATCGGTCGGGCTGCCCGGCGGCGGCCAGCGCCAGCCGGACGTCCGCCACGTCGAAGGCCGGGTCGCCGTGCCGGGCCACCTCGAAGGTGAGAGTGGCGTCGTCGGGCGAGACCGACCAGGCGGTGATCTCCTGGCCGTAGAGCTCCCGGCCGTGCACCCGGGTGAGCACGGCCGGCAGGTCGGCCGCCGGCACCACGTCGTCGGCGAGCAGCGTGCGGGCCCGGTCGAGGACCTGGGCGGCCAAGCTGCGGCCGGCGGCGTCGGCGAGCGCCACGGTGCCGTCGGCCGGCGCCTCGACGTCCAGGCGCACCAGGGCGGTACGGGCCGCCGGGGTGGGATTGAACAGCAGGTAGCCGTCCCGGGGCACGGTGGCCGACAGCCGCGCGCCGACCAGGTCGCAGACCGCACGGCCGAGCTGGTCGGCCTCGGCGAGGCGGGCGGCGACCTGCTCGGCGGTCTCGTCGCAGCCGCAGCCGGTCACCGAGTCGTGGCAGCTGGCGTCGATCAGCCGGGTCCAGGCCATGTCGAGGAAGCGCTGCACCGACGCGTCGTGGGTCAAGGCGGCGAGCGGTTCGGCGTACCGTTCGACGCGCCGCTCGGCGCGGTTCATCGCCTGCTTGAGGTGGGCGCGGACGGAGATCACGCCGGGCAGGATGTTGGCCCGGGCGTGCGAGCGCAGCTCGCCGCGGACGACCGGCAGGCCGTCGACCGTGGCCGGTTGGGTGGCGAAGTACTCGGCGAGGGTGCCCAGCCGCAGCCGGGTGCCGGCGACGTCGGCGGTGGCCAGCAGGTCGGGGGCGTCCGGCGCCGGGGCGGCGTGGTCGGTGCCGTACATGGCCAGGACCGGGGTGTCGTCGCCGGCCGGGCGCCATCCGGCGAGCCGGTCGGCGAGGTCGCCGGCCCGCCGGGTGACCTGCGCGGCGTCGTCCATCAGCCCGGCGGCGTTGCCGTAGCCGCCGGGCAGGTACTGGGTGCGGACGGTGGTGCCGTCGGGCGCCTGCCAGGCGAAGGCGTGGTGGTGCACCCGCTCGGGCACGCCCCGGAAAACGCAGGCGTGGGCCAGCCCGGCGCCGGCCAGGATCTGCGGCATCTGGGCGATGTGGCCGAACATGTCGGGCAGGTAGCCGACCGGCATGGCCCCGCCCAGGTCGGCGCTGCGGGCCAGCCCGCGTTCCAGGTTGCGGACGATGTTCTCCCCGGAGCAGAGGAACTCGTCGAGCAGGATCTGCCAGGGGCCCACCGACAGCCGGCCGGCGCGGACCAGGTCGATCACCTGCTCCCGCCGCTCCGGGCGGACCTCCAGGTAGTCGTCGACCGCGGCGAGCTGCCCGTCGAGGGTGAACCGCTGCCGCGGGTCGCGCTCCATCCGGTCGAACACCTCGTCCAGCAGCGCCACCAGCCGCAGCCGGAACCGCTGGAACGGCTCGTACCACTCGCGGTCCCAGTGGGTGTGCGGCACCGCGATGATCTCGGTCGGTCGTGTCATCAGTTCGCCGCCTCTCCGCCGATCGCCGTCCCGGTCAGCGCACCGTAGCGGCGTACCACCTGCTGGCTGGTCCGTACGTCGGCCGCGCCCTCGGCGATGTCGGTCAGCGGGGCGGCGCCCGCGGTGACCATCGCGTGGAACGCGACGAGTTCCTGCTCGAACGCCTCGGTCACCGACCGGTACGCGGCCCGCCGCTCGCCACCGCCGTGCTCGTCCACCACGGTCAGCGTGGTCGGCGCGTTCAGCAGGTACGGCGAGGGGAACACCAGCTCCAGGGAGCCACTGGCGTGGTGCAGGGTGACCGTCTCCCGGTAGGCGGGGTAGTCCGGCAGGTTGAGCCACCGGATGCCGTAGCGGGCGCCGCCCGGCAGCCGCCCGCTGATCTCCACCGACGGCTCGGCCGGGCCGGCCGGGGTGAGCGGCCAGGTGGCCACCTGCTCCACGGTGGCCGGCGCCCCGGTGAACAGCCGCAGCAGGGACAGGTCGTGCGAGATGCTGTTGATCAGGATCTGGTAGAGGGTGCGGGCGCCCGGGTCGGCGCCGACGGCCGCGTCGAGCAGCCTGCGGTCGGCGGCGGCCAGCCGGGCGACCTCCTCGGCCGGGACGTCGCCGGGGGTCGGGGGCAGCTTGGCGAAGCGCAGCTGACGGTCACCGCCGGCGTGCAGCACGGTCACCTCGACGGCGTGCACCCGCTCCGCGCCGCCGAGTTCGGCCAGCAGCCGCGCGGCCTCGGCCACCGCCGGGTCGTACTGCTTCATGTAGCCGACCATCAGCGGCGCGCCGCCGGCGCCCAGCTCGGCCAGCCGGGCCGTCTCGGCGAGCGTGTAGGCCAGCGGCTTCTCGCAGAGCACCGGCAGGCCGGCCCGTAGCGCCAGCGCGGCCAGTTCACCGTGCGAGCCGGAGGTGGCCAGCAGGACCGCGTCGCAGCCGCCGTCGGTCACCATCCGCGTCGCGTCGGTGTAGCGCCGGGCGGGCTCGACGCCGTAGCGCTCGCCCAGCTCGGACACCCGGGACGGCGACAGGTCGGCCAGCGCGACGATCTCGAACAGGTCGGCGCGCCGTTGCAGCAGCGGCAGGTGCACGGTGCGGGCGATGATGCCCAGCCCGGCCACCGCGATCCGGATCCGCTTGCCGGGCTCGGTCATCCCAGCGCCTCCTCGAGCCACCGCCGGTTGGCGTGCTGGTCGGCGCGGATCCGGTCCAGGTCCCGGCCGTCCTCGGGGGCGTCCTGCTCGACCACGAGCCAGCCGGTGTAGCCGATGGCGTCGAGACCGGCGAGCACCCCGGCGAGATCGACGTCGCCGCGGCCCAGCGCGCAGAAGCCGCCGGCGGCGACCACGTCCATGAGGCCGCCACCGGCCGCCCGGACCCGGGCGTGGGCGGCGAGGTCGGCGTCCTTCAGGTGTACCTGGCCGATCCGCCCGGCCCAGCGGCGGACCGCCGCCACCGGGTCACCGCCGGCCAGCGTCAGGTGCCCGGTGTCCAGGCAGATGGCGATGTCGGTCAGTTCGAGCAGCCGGTCGGCCTCCGCCTCGGTCTCCACGTCGGTGCCGAGGTGGTAGTGGAAGACCGGTTCCAGGCCGCGCTCGCGGCACCGGTCGGCGGCCTGCTGCACCCGGGCGGCGAAGTCGGGCCAGGCCGCGGCGGGCAGCGCCGACGCCAGGTCGGTCGGGGCGCCGGGTCGGGCCATCCGGGCCGGGTTGCCGGGGCAGGCCAGGGTCGGCCGGGGCGCGAACCGGGCGTCGTCGGCCGGAGCGGCGGTGAACACGTCGAGCGCGGCGTCGA
Source organism: Micromonospora sp. NPDC004540 (assembly GCF_040610095.1). Taxonomy (NCBI): domain Bacteria; kingdom Bacillati; phylum Actinomycetota; class Actinomycetes; order Micromonosporales; family Micromonosporaceae; genus Micromonospora; species Micromonospora sp. NPDC004540. Next base: position 28,681 of record NZ_JBEXLR010000011.1, on the reverse strand, counting down.
GCTGGGTCAGGTCCGCGGCGAAGCCGGCCGCGTCGGCGAAGCGCAGGTCGACCCAGCCGCCCGCGAGCCCGATACCGGCCGCGGCCAGCCGTCGGGCGAGCGTCCCGCCGGTGCCGAGGTAGCCGATCGGGCCGGAGTCCACCCCGGTGTAGCCGTCGCGGGCCAGCGCCGCGAGCAGGTCGTCGGGGCCGACGGGTGCGCCGGTGGGCTGGTAGATGCCGTAGTTGACGGGGGCGCCGGCCACCCGGGTACGTCCGGTCAGCTGCACAGTGCGATCACCTCCATGCGGTGGGACTCCAGGACGTGCAGTCCGTCGCCGGCCGGCAGCAGGCACCGGTCACCGCGGACCAGCCGGTGCCGACCGTCCGGGTAGGCCAGCAGCGCGCCGTCGGCGTCGAGCGCCAGCAGTTCGTCACCGAGGCGCAGCAGCAGCGGCCCGTCGGGGTCGGCGGAGACGGCGGTACGGCCGCCGCGCAGCGCGTCCAGCACGGCGTCGACGGGTGCCGTGTCGCGGTCGGCGAGCACCCAGGTGGTGGGGGAGCCGGGCGGCGCGTCGTCGCCGGGGCGGTGGAAGTCGCTGCCGCCGACCGCCACGACGTCGGGCCGCCACGCCCGCGCCCAGGCGAGGGGGGCGCCCCAGGTGCGGTCCCACCAGCCGGAGTGCCACACCTCGACCAGCGGGGTGCGCTCGGTCAGCGGCTGGCGCCACGCGCAGTCACCGCCGAGGGGGTGGTTGACCGACATGAGCCCGCCGTCGCGCCGGGCGGCGGCGAACCACTCGTCCGGCGGGCAGCGGAAGTCGACCCAGCCCACCGGTCCGAACACGTTGGCGTGCCCTCGGTCGGTGGTCACCTCCTGGCCGGGCAGCAGGGTGACGCCGTAGCGGGCGGAGGCGGCCGGCAGCCACGGGTGGTGGCTGACGGTGTTGTGGTCGGTGACGGCGAGGAAGTCCAGGCCCCGGCCGGCGGCGAGCGCGGCCAGCTCGTCGATGGTCTGCGCGCCGTCGCTGTGCACGGTGTGCGCGTGCAGGTCACCGGCGAGCCAGCGCCGGCCGTCGACGCCGGGCAGGTCGCGGCGGGGTGGGCGGTCGGGGCGGGGTGGCGCCGCCGGGGCGGGCGGCGCGGGCGGCGGTGTGGTGCCGGTGGTGGCGGTGACCTCGTAGTCCAGCCCGTCGGGTGGGATGCGGTGCAGCCGCAGCAGCACCTGCCACTCGCCGGGTTCCAGCTCGCCCGGCAGGTAGCCGGGGGTGGCCCAGTCGGCGGTGACGGTGTAGCCGTCGCGGGCGCCGCCCGACCAGCCGCGGAAGCCGTCCGGCCCGATGCAGCCCAGGTCGAGCACCCCGGCCTCGCGGGGGTAGTCCAGCCGGACGGTGAGCGCGGCGGTGCCGGGCGCCACGGTGACCGGCAGGGTCCGCAGCACGTCGTCGGCGCGGTCCTGCAGGGTCCACCTGCCGCGGTGCACGGCCATGCTCAGCTCCGCGCCGCGGCGTCGGCGCGGGGGGCCGGCACGCCGGCCGGGGCTGTGGCGGTGACCAGGTTCCCGTCGCGGTAGAGCAGCGACCGGCCGGGGCGGGGCACCACCCAGCCGGTGTCGCCGGGTTCGGGCTCGCCGCCCTCGGCCACGACGACCTGCACGCTGGTCCGTCCCGCGCCGGTGTCGTCGCCCGCCTCGGTGTCGTCGGCGGCCACGTCCAGGGAGACCAGGGAGACGCTGCCCAGGTTCTCCACGACGACGACCTCGCCGGTCAGCGCGCTGGCGACCGGGGTGGGGGAGTAGTCGAGGTATTCGGGACGGATTCCGTAGACCAGCCGCTCGCCGTCGGTGACCTGGCCGTGCGCGTCGTTTGGCAGCGGCAGCCGGGCCGGGCCCACGGCCAGCCCGTCGCCCTGCACCCGCGTGTCGACCAGGTTCATCGGGGTGGAGCCGATGAAGCCGGCGACGAAGGTGTTGGCGGGGCGGCGGAACACCTCGGTGGGGGTGCCGACCTGGCGGATCCGGCCGCCCTCCATCACCGCGATCCGGTCGGCCAGGGCGAGCGCCTCGGCCTGGTCGTGGGTGACGAAGACGGTGGTGACGCCGAGTTCCCGCTGCAGGCGCTTGAGGAAGGTGCGGGCCTCCAGCCGCAGCCGGGCGTCGAGGTTGGACAGCGGCTCGTCGAGCAGGAACACCTGCGGGTGGCAGGCCATCGCCCGGGCCAGGGCGACGCGTTGCTGCTGGCCGCCGGAGAGCTGTCCCGGACGGCGCTCCAGCAGCCCGGAGAGCCCGAGTTCGTCGGCGGTGTCGGCGGCCTTGCTGCCGCGGCTGCGCCGGTCGACCTTCTTGATCCGCAGCGGGTAGGCGATGTTGTCCCGCACGGTCATGTGCGGGAAGAGGGCGTAGTCCTGGAAGACCATGGCCACGTCGCGCTTGCCCGGCGGCAGGTTGGTGACGTCGCGCTCGCCGATCCGCACGCTGCCGCCGGAGGCGACCTCCAGCCCGGCGATGGTGCGCAGCAGGGTGGTCTTGCCGCAGCCGGACGGGCCGAGCAGGGCGAAGAACTCGCCGTCGGCGATCTCCAGGTCGAGGGCGTCCAGGGCGCGTACCCCGCCGGGGTAGACCTTGGTCAGCTCGCGCATGGTGATGGCGGACATCAGCGCTTGATCCCTCCGTGGAAGCGGAACCCGTATCGGCTGCTGACGAAGACGAACATGAGCGCCACCGGCAGCGAGTAGAGCAGCGAGAAGGTGGAGAGCAGCCGCAGGTCGGCCTGCCCGCCCTCGGTGTAGAGGGTGTACATGATCACCGCGGCGGGGGCCTTGTCCGGCCCGCGCAGCAGCAGGAACGGCACCAGGAAGTTGCCCCAGACGTTGGCCACCGCCCACACCCCGACGGTGGCCAGGCCGGGACGGACCAGCGGCACCACGATGTGCCGCATGATCTGCAACGGGCTGGCGCCGAAGACCCGGGCCGACTCCTCGTAGGACGTCGGCGTGGAGTCCATGAAGTCCTTGAGGATGAAGATCGCCGCCGGCAGCAGCCCGCCGCTGAGGATCAGGATGACGCCGAGCCGGGAGTCGATCAGGTTGAGCCGGAAGGCCAACTCGAAAAGCGGCACCATGGTGGCGGTGCCGGTGACGATCGACGACAGCAGCAGCAGGCCGTAGAGCAGCGCGTCGCGGCCGGGCACCCGGACCCGACTCAGCGCGTACGCGGCGAGCGCGGCGAAGGTCACCACCAGCGCCGCGGTGCCGGCGGCCAGGTAGACCGAGTTGAGCAGCGAGCTCAGCGCGTACGGGTTGTCCAGCAGGGCCCGGAAGTTGTCCAGGGTGAACCGCGGCAGCGAGGCGGTGATGGTCGGGGTGTCGTCGAACGGGGCGGTGGCCAGCCACAGCAGCGGCAGCGCGAAGAAGCCCAGCACGGCGCAGAGGAACGTGTAGCGGCCGATCTGGGCGAGCAGGTGGCGTACCGCGAAGGTGGACCGCTCACCGGTCGGTTCGGTGGTGGGCGCGGGCGCCGCGGTGGTGGTCACGCCGCCTCCTTCCGCCGGCCCAGCATGCGCAGGTAGACCAGCGCGATGACCAGGTTGATCAGCAGCATGATGAACGAGATGGCGGCGCCGAAGCCGAGTTCGCCGCCGGCGAGCGCCACCTTGTAGACGTAGACCGGCAGGATCTCCGAGCGCTGCTCGGGCCCGCCCGCGGTGATCAGGAACGGCGCGAAGTCGTTGAACGTCCAGAGGCTGATCAGGAGCAGGTTGGTCAGCACGTGCCCGCGGATGCGGGGGAAGACCACGTCGCGCAGTTGCTGCCAGGTCGAGGCGCCGGCCAGCCGGGCGGTCTCCAGGTGCGAGCGGGGGACGTTCTCCAGCGCGGCGGCGTAGAGCATCATCGAGAACGCGGTGCCGCGCCAGGTGTTGAAGATGATGATCGACAGCATGGGATGGTCCAGCAGCCAGGCCGTGCCGGGGATGCCGAGCAGCGCGTTGAGCGTGCCGCCGTCCCGGTCGAGCAGGGCGATCCAGAGGAAGGCGACCACCGAGCTGGGCAGGATCCAGGAGAGCAGGACGAAACCCTCGACCACCCGGCGCAGCGGGCCGCGGCGGTCGCGCAGCGCGAACGCGATGGCGAAGCCCAGCCCGGCCTGGCCGATCACCGCCGAGCCGAGCACGAACTGCAGCGTGAGCAGCAGCGAGTTGGTGAACCGCTCGTCGCCCAGCGCCCGCGTGTAGTTGTCCAGCCCGACGACCTCGGGATGGGCGGCGGCCAGGCCGGTCAGCCGGTAGTTGGTCACGCCCAGGTAGATCGTCCAGGCCGCCGGCACCACCAGGAAGACCAGGATGAGCACCATGGCCGGGACGAGGAACCCGGTGGCCCGGGCCCGGCCGAGGCCGGCGGCGTCGGGGGCCGGGGAGGCGCCCGTGGCCGGACGCCTCCCCTCCACCACCTGATCAGGAGGTGACGTTACCTGGGCCACCGACGATCCCTTCCACCTTCTTCTGGTACGCGGTGGCCGCCTCGTCGGCGCTCTTGCCCGCGGCGGCCGCGGCGGTCGCCTCCTGGAGCGCCACCGACACCTGCGGGTACACCGCCAGCGGCGGCCGGTACGCGGTCACCGGCAGCACCTTGTCGGTGATGAAGCTCAGCATCGGGTCGCCCGCGAGGACCTCCTTGTTGACGTCGGACCGCGCGGTGATCCGCTTCTCGCCGGCGAGTTCGGCCTTGACGCCCTCCGCCGAGTGCATGAACGACAGCAGTTCCCACGCCTGCGAGGGGAACTTCGAGTTGGGGTTGAGCACCCGGACGCCGCCACCGGACATGCTGACGAAGTCCTGCCCGCGGATGCCGGCGCCGGGCTGCTTGGCGGGGATCATCGCAAAGCCGACGGTGGTGTCCCGGTCGGCCATCTTGGCGATGCCGTCCTTCGGGTTGACGACGCTGCGCCAGAAGTAGTCACCCTCGCCGAGGATGCCGATCTTGCCGGCGGCGAACTCGGCGAACGACTTGTCGCGCCCCTTGGCCTCCTGCTGGAGCTTGGGGTCGCCCAGGCCGCCACCGTAGACCTTGGTGTAGAAGTCGAGCATGTCCTTGACCGGCTGGGTGGCGCCGGACCACTTGCCGTCCTTGTAGATCTCGCCGCCGGCGCCGACCAGCAGCGGCAGCGCGCCCTGCATGGAGGTGGCCTCGCCCATCGCGGTGCCGGCGTTGATCTGGATCGGGGTCACCCCGGGCAGCGCCTTGAGCTTGGCGCCGGCGTCGAGGATCTCCTGCCAGCTCTTGGGCTGCCAGTCGGCGGGCAGGCCGGCCTGGGCGAAGAGCTTCTTGTTGTAGTAGAGGACCCGGCCGTCGGTGCCGAGCGGGATGCCGTAGCGCTTGTTCTCGAACGAGCCGAGGCCCTGCACGGTCTCCGGGATCTGGGACCAGCCCTCCCAGGAGTCGACCTGGCCCCCGGCCACCTCGGACAGTGGCTTGAGGTACCCGGCCTGGGCGAACTCGCCGACCCAGATGCCGTCCACGGCGATCACGTCGGCGCCGCCCTTGGAGCGCAGGTCCAGGGCCAGCTTCGTCTTGTACTGCTCGTCGTCGACACCGCTCGGCACGAACGTCACCTTGGCGGTGACGCCCTTGGCCTTCTGCGCCTCGACGAACTTGGGGATGACCCATTTCTCGATCCACTCCGCGCCGGCGGAGTTCTTGCCACCGACGATGGAGTTGGCGGAGATGGTGAGGGTGATGTTCTTGGCGTCCTTGCCGGCGGGCTCGTCCGAGCCGCCGCAGGCCGTGGCGGTGAGGGCGACGGCGGTGAGCGCGGCGAGCACGCCCGCGGCGCGTCTCGGCTTGGCTGACATGGGCTGTTTCCCTTCGCAAGGAGAGACTTCGAAGAGACTCGGGAGGTCGCCCCGCCGGCCGCAGGTCCGCCGCCGGCGGTGCTTGCGGCCACAATGTCATGACAGCCTGACGACGTAAATACCTGTCACTGAAATGAGCGCGAAACATTCACCGTCACCGCTCGGCGACGGTCACCTCGAGGGAGTAGCGGCTGGCCCGGTAGATGTGCGCGCCGTGCTCGACGTAGCGGCCCTGGTCGTCGTACGCGGTGCGGGTCATGGTGAGCAGCGGCGCGCCGCGCCGCTCGCCGAGCATCTGCGCCTCGGCGGCGGTGGCGGCCCGCGCCCCGATCCGCTGGTGGGCGCCCCGGATCCGCCGTCCACCGGCGCGCAGGATCGCGTAGAGGCCGTCGGCCTGCAGCGCCGCCATGGTGAGCCGCGGCAGGTCGACCGGGAGCCAGTTCTCCATCAGCGCGAGGGGTTCCCCGTCGGAGAAGCGCAGCCGGCGCAGGTGCTGCACCTCGCCGCCGGGTGGCACGCCGAGCGCCGCGGCGACCGCAGGCGGGCAGGCCACGGTGGCCAGCTCCAGCACCGAGGTGGACGGCCGCTGGCCGGCCCGGACCAGGTCGTCGTGCAGGCTGGTCAGCTCCACGGCCCGGCGGACCTCGCCCCGGACCACCTGGGTGCCCACGCCGCGCCGGCGGACGATCAGTCCCTTGTCGACCAGGTGCTGGATGGCCTGCCGCACGGTGGGCCGGGACAGCCCGAGCCGGTCGGCGAGTTGCAACTCGCTGTCCAGGCGGTCCCCCGGGGCCAGGTCACCGCGCTGGATCGCCGCGGCGAACTGCTCCGCGACCTGGAAGTAGAGCGGGACCGGGCTGCTGCGGTCGACCGCGATCTCGGGGCCGGTCACGGAGCCTCCTCGCTGTGGCTGCGCGGGATCGGGCGTGCTGATGGCCGCCACTGTACCGAAGCGATCACCGAGCGCAGAGCACGGATGTCATGACAACACATTGACACAACTCATGGAGCACTGTTACCAATCAGGGACGGGATCGAGCTGGCGGACACGCCGACGCCGGCCGGGACGGAGGGCGCCGCATGCTCGATGTGCTCACCATCGGCCGGGTCGGGGTGGACATCTATCCGTTGCAGGTCGCCACGCCGCTGGCCGAGGTCGAGACGTTCGGCAGGTTCCTCGGCGGCAGCCCCACCAACGTGGCGGTCGCGGCCAGCCGGCAGGGGTTGCGCGCCGGGGTGATCACCCGCACCGGCGCCGACGCGTTCGCCGGCTACGTGCACCGGGCGCTGCGCGAGTTCGGTGTGGACGACAGCCAGGTCCGCCCGGTCGACGGGCTGCCCACCCCGATCACCTTCTGCGAGATCTTCCCGCCGGACCACTTCCCGCTCTGGTTCTACCGCACCCCGACCGCCCCCGACCTGCAGATCCGCCCCGAGGAACTGGACCTGGACGCGATCGTCTCGGCCCGGGTCTTCTGGCTCACCGGCACCGGCCTGTGCCAGCAGCCCAGCCGCGATGCGCACACCGCCGCGCTCGCGGCCCGGGCCGGCCGCCCGCACACCGTGCTGGACCTGGACTATCGGCCGATGTTCTGGCCCGACCCGGCGGCCGCGACCGCCGCCGTCGCCGAGGCGCTGCCCCAGGTCACCGTCGCCGTCGGCAACCTCGACGAGGTGGAGATCGCGGTCGGCACCCGCGACCCGGACCGGGCCGCCGAGCTGCTGCTCGAACGCGGGCCCCGGCTCGCCGTGGTCAAGCTCGGCCCGGCGGGCGTGCTGGCCCGCACCGCGGAGCAGAGCGTACGGGTGCCGCCGGTGCCGGTGGACGTGGTCAACGGGCTGGGCGCCGGCGACGCGTTCGGCGGCGCGCTCTGCCTGGGGCTGCTGCGCGGCTGGCCGCTGGAGCGGACGCTGCGCTTCGCCAACGCCGCCGGCGCGATCGTCGCCTCCCGCCTGGCCTGCTCCGCCGCCATGCCCGACTACGCCGAGACCGCGGCGCTGGCCGGGGACGCCGCACCGCGCCCGGCGTCGTCGACCGCCGTCCTGACAGGAGAAAACCGGTGAGCACCGAGTACGACGCGCTGACCCGCACCCGCGCGCACCGGCCGCAGGCGATCGCCGAAGCCGCCGCCCGCCGTACCCGTCGGCCCTGGCCCGAACCCGGCCGGCCGCTGTTCGTCATCGCCGCCGACCACCCGGCCCGTGGCGCCCTCGGGGTGCGGGACCGGCCGATGGCCATGGCCGGGCGGGTGGACCTGCTCGACCGGCTGCGCGTGGCGCTGTCCCGGCCCGGCGTCGACGGTGTGCTCGGCACCCCGGACATCCTGGAGGACCTGCTGCTGCTCGGGGCGCTGGAGAACCGGCTGGCCATCGGCTCGATGAACCGCGGCGGCCTCTCCGGCGCCACCTTCGAGCTCGACGACCGGTTCACCGCCTACGACGCCGACAGCATCGCCGCCATGCGCTACGACGGCGGCAAGATGCTCTGCCGGATCGACCCGGACGACCCGGCCACCGCCTCCACCCTCCAGGCGTGCGCCCAGGCGGTCACCGCCCTGGCCGCGCACCGCACGGTGGCCCTGGTCGAACCGCTCTGGGTGGCCCGCGACGGCGGCCGGGTGAGCGCCGACCTGCGCCCGGAGGCGGTCATCAAGGGCGTCAGCGTCGGGCAGGCGCTCGGCGCGACCAGCGCGTACACCTGGCTGAAGCTGCCGGCCGTCGACGAGATGGAGCGGGTCATGGCCGCGACCACGCTGCCGGTCCTGCTCCTCGGCGGCGACCCGGTGGAGGCGCCGGACGTGGTCTACGCCCGGTGGGCGCGGGCGCTGCGGCTGCCCGGCGTGCGCGGCCTGGTGGTCGGCCGGGCCCTGCTCTACCCGCCCGACGACGACGTGGCCGCCGCGGTGGACCTGGCCGGCTCGCTGCTGCCCACCGGGCAGGACGCGTGAGGACCGGCGACGCCCACCTGCCCTGGGGCGGCACCGCCCGCGCGCCGTGGGCGCTGGAGGTCACCCCGGAGCGGGCCGGCTGGACCTACGCCGGGCTGCGGGTGCTCACCCTGCCTTCCGGCGGCGAGGTCAGCTTCGCCACCGGCGACGAGGAGATGCTGGTCCTGCCGCTGGCCGGCACGGCCACCGTGCACTGCGACGGGCTGCGACTGGCCCTGACCGGACGGCCGTCGGTGTTCGCCGCGGTCACCGACTTCGCCTACCTGCCCCGGGACGCCGAGGTGACGGTCCGCGGCGCGGGACGCTTCGCGCTGCCGTCGGCGCGGGCCACCCGCCGCCTGTCGCCCCGCTACGGCGCGGCCCGGGACGTGCCGGTGGAACTGCGCGGCGCCGGGCCGGCCAGCCGGCAGGTCAACAACTTCTGCGCGCCGGACGCGTTCGACTGCGACCGGCTGGTCGCCGTGGAGGTGCTCACCCCCGGTGGCAACTGGTCGTCGTATCCGCCGCACAAGCACGAGCAGGACCGGGCCTACGAGGACGGGCGGGTGGAGGCCGCGCTGGAGGAGGTCTACTACTTCGAGGTCGCCGGCGGTGAGCCCGGCGAGGGCCCGGTGGGCTACCAGCGGGTCTACGGCACCGCCGACCGGCCGATCGACGTGCTCGCGGAGGTGCGCACCGGTGACGTGGTGCTCGTCCCCTACGGCTACCACGGGCCGTCGATGGCTGCACCGGGCTACGACCTGTACTACCTGAACGTGCTGGCCGGCCCCGGCGCCGCCCGGACCATGGCCTGTGTGGACGATCCCCGCCACGGCTGGATCCGGGGCAGCTGGGCCGGCCAACCGGTGGACCCGCGGCTGCCGCTGACCCGGCCCGGAACGAAAGAGGCGTGATGCCCAGGTTGACGGTGGCGCAGGCGGTGGTGGCGTTCCTGGCCCGGCAGTTCTCCGAACGCGACGGGCGGCGGCAACGGCTCGTCCCGGCCTGCTTCGGCATCTTCGGCCACGGCAATGTCGCCGGGCTCGGGGAGGCCCTGGCCGCCGCCGGCGCCGACCTGCCGTACCACCTCTGCCGCACCGAGCAGGGCATGGTGCACACGGCGGCGGCGTACGCCCGGATGACCGACCGGCTCAGCACCCTGGCCTGCACCACCTCGATCGGCCCCGGCGCGACCAACCTGGTCACCGGCGCCGCCGGCGCCACCATCAACCGGCTGCCGGTGCTGCTGCTGCCCGGCGACATCTTCGCCACCCGGGTGGCCAACCCGGTGCTGCAGGAGCTGGAGGACCCGCGCTCGCACGACATCAGCGTCACCGACGCGCTGCGGCCGGTCTCCCGCTACTGGGACCGGATCAACCGGCCGGAACAGCTCCCGGCGGCGCTGCTGGCCGCGATGCGGGTGCTCACCGACCCGGTCGAGACCGGCGCGGTCACCCTCGCCCTGCCGCAGGACGTGCAGGCCGAGGCGTGGGACTGGCCCGACGAGCTGTTCGCCGAACGGGTCTGGCACGTGCCGCGCCCCCGCCCCGACGAGGCGGCGCTGGCCCGGGCGGCCGGGATCGTGCGGGCGGCCCGCCGGCCGCTCGTGGTGGCCGGCGGCGGGGTGATCTACAGCGGGGCCACCGAGGCGCTGCGCCGGTTCGCCGAGGAGCACGGGGTGCCGGTGGCCGAGTCTCAGGCCGGCACCGGCGCGCTGCCCCACGACCACCCGCTCGCCCTCGGCGCGGTCGGCGTCACCGGCACCACCGCGGCCAACGAGATCGCGGCCGGCGCGGACGTGGTGATCGGGGTGGGCACCCGCTACAGCGACTTCACCACCGCCTCGGGCACCCTGTTCGGCGCCGAGGCGCGCTTCGTGAACCTCAACGTCACCGGCTTCGACGCGGCGAAACTGTCCGGCACGCAGGTCGTCGGCGACGCGCGGGAGAGCCTGTCCGCCCTCGACGCGGCCTGCGCCGGCTGGGCCACCGAACCGGGCTACCGGGAGTCGGTGGCGCGGCTGCGCGAGCGGTGGACGGCCGTGGCGGACCGCGCCCGGCACGCCGACCCGGACGAGCCGCCCACCCAGACCGCGGTGATCGGCGCGGTCAACGACGCCGCCGGCCCGCGCGGCGTGGTGGTGTGCGCCGCCGGGTCGATGCCCGGCGACCTGCACCGGCTGTGGCGCAGCGGCGACCCGAAGAGCTACCACGTCGAGTACGGCTACTCCTGCATGGGCTACGAGATCGCCGGCGGGATCGGAGTGAAGCTGGCCGCGCCGGAGCGCGAGGTGTTCGTGCTGGTCGGCGACGGGTCCTACCTGATGCTGCCGAGCGAGCTGGCCACCGCGGTCGCCGACGGCGTCAAGCTGGTCGTGGTGCTGGTCGACAACTCCGGCTTCGCCTCGATCGGCCGGCTGTCGGAGAGCGTCGGCGCGCACCGGCTCGGCACCGCCTACGCCGACCGCGCCGGGGCGCCGCTGCCGGTCGACCTCGGCGCCAACGCGGCCAGCCTCGGCGCCGAACTGATCCGGGTGTCCACCATGGCGCAGCTCCGCGCGGCCCTGGCGACGGCGAAGGCGGCCACCCGGACCACCGTGGTGCACGTGCGGACCGACCGGTTCGAGGCCGGGCCGGACGCCGGCGCCTGGTGGGACGTGCCGGTCGCCGAGGTCTCCACCACCGCCGAGGGGCGGGCCGCCCGGGCCGCGTACGAGGCGGGGCGCAAGACCCGGCACACCCACCTGCGTCCCGCCTGACCGGTCGTACGAGGTTGACGCCGTTGCCCACCATGACGGCATGCGCACCTGGCAGCGCCCGTACTCCCTCGACGTCGCGACCGGATTCGCGGTGCTGGGGCTGGTCGCGGTGGCTGGTCTCGCCACGTTCTTCGCGATCATGTACGTGCGCGGGCAGCTGCCGACGCCGGTGGCGATCCTCCTCGCGGTGTGGCTGGCCGGTGCCGTCGCTGTGACGGCGCGGCACGCGATGCTCGGGGTCTACGTCAGCGACGGCGGCATCCGGTCCCGCAGCCTCCTGCGCACGGCCACGGTGCCCTGGGCGTCGGTTGCGGAGATCCACAGCGGAACGGCCACCATGGCGGGCTTCGACATGGGCCGCGTGGCGATCGTCATCGAGCGGACCGACGGGGTCTCGATACAGACCCCGCTGCAGCGCGGCGACCTGTTCCGGCCGTTCACGTTCCGGCCCGAACTGGGCCGGCTCGCCACCTGGCCGGAGCACTACGACGAGATCCTGACGACGCTGCGGGCGCACCACCACGACGCGCAGCGCCGGCGGACGGCATCCACCGCCCTGCCGGCGCCGCCGCCCGCCGCCACCCGGCCGATGAACCCGTCCGCCGGAGCCGGCCGGGCGCGTGCGGCCCGCGATGCCCTGACCGCTGAGCAGCGGCGCGACATCCACGCGCTCACCCGGCAACACCAGCGTGGTGCGCTCACCGACATCGAGTTCGCCGCCGAACTGGCGAAGATCCAGGACACCGACTAGCGCCGCCGTCGGCGGCCGGTGGCGGAATGCGGGCCGCGACGCGACCGCCGTAGTTCAATGTCCCCGGAGCGGGCTGTCACGTTCGGCGCCCGACCGGACATGGGGGAACGTGAGCTCCGGGACCGAGCACGAGGACCGCTTCCGACGCGTCTACGCCGCCGACTTCGAGCCGCTGCTGGCGTACGCGCTGCGGCGCGTCGCGCAGCCCGAGGACGCGGCCGACGTCGTGGCGGAGACCTTCCTCGTGGCCTGGCGCCGAAGACGCGACCTGCCGGCGGACGCCGAAGTCCGGCTCTGGCTGTACGGCGTCGCCCGCCGCGTGCTCGCCAACCACCACCGCGGCGGCATCCGCCGGCAGCGGCTGGGCGAGCGGCTCCGCCAGCGGATCACCTCGGCTGTCGGCGCCGACCCGGGCAGTGCGGTGCCCGAACGGCTCGCCGTGCGGGCCGCGCTGGCCCGGCTGGGCGAGCTGGACCGGGAGGTGCTGCTGCTCACCGTCTGGGAGGGCCTGGAGCCGCGCGAGGCGGCCGAGGTCCTCGGGGTGAGTCCGGCCGCGGTCCGTACCCGCCTGTCGCGGGCGCGGGCCAGGCTGCGGGATCTCGTCGGTGACGACCTCGGCTCACCCGGACATGTACTCGACGTCCTGACCGCACCCGCCCCGAAGGAGGGCAGATGACCGAGGAGCACGTCGACCGGCTGGTCCGCGACGCCGACCCCTACCGACCCGGTGTCATCGGAGACCTCGACGGGGCGAAGCAGGCTCTCCTGGAGGAGATCATGTCCGAGCCGACGCTCGACCGCGTCGCCGAAACACCGCAGCCGCGTACCCGGGGCAGGCACGGCCTGGTCCGCCGCTTCGCCGGCGCGCTGACCGCGGCCGCCGCGCTCATCGGCATCCTCGCCGTGTCCACCGTGTTCCGCGAGCAGCCGGACGACGGCCCGGCCGCTCCGGCCGACACCGCCGCCGCGCCGGGCACCGCCGGCGCGGGTACGCCCGTCGTCTACTCGCCGGTGGCGTTGCAGGCCGCGGAGCGGAACCCGCGGCTGCTGATCGACGAGCCCGGGTGGAAGGTGACCACGGTCTACGGGTTCGCCGAGAAGCAGGGCACGATCGCGTTCCGCAACGACGGACAGCAGTTGGACATGAACTGGTACCCGGCGGACCAGTACGACGGCTACCACGCGGACCGGCTCCACGTCAGCGCTCCAAAGGCGGTGAAGGTCGACGGCTGGCCGGGCGACCTGTTCCGCTACAGCGCCAAGGACTTCGCGGTCATGCTCCGCCCCCGCGACGGCGTCTTCGTCGAACTCCGCGCCGGCGGCGGAGACCGGACCGAGTTCGACCGGATCCTCACCCACGTCGTCCGCGTCGACGTGCGCACCTGGCTGGCCGCACTCCCGCCGGAGATCGTCACGCCGGCCCGGGTGGACGAGCGGGCCACGATCGTGCTCGCCGACATCCCCCTGCCGCCGAACTTCGACAAGGCGGCGCTGCGCGACCTCGGCACCAACGACCCCTACCAGTTCGGCGCCCGGGTGACGTCCCGGGTCGGCTGCGCCTGGATCGCCGAGTGGCAACGCGCGAAGCGGGCCGGCGACGACGCCGCCCTCCGGCGGGCCGCCGACGCGCTGCGCAGCAGCCACAGGTGGCAGGTGTTGCACCAGATGAACGACGAGGGTGACTGGCCGGAGGTGTTCTGGGAGACCGCGGACAAGGTCGCCGCTGGTGATCTTCCGGCCGGCTACGACCAGGCGTTGGGTTGCGCCTGAGCGTCCCGGCCACGACGCCCGCCCCGGCCGGGCCGGCATCCACCCCGGCGTGGGTGCCGGCCCGGCGCGCCGGGTAGCGGCCGGGGATGCGCGAACTCGCGCTCCGCCGGCGCGGTCAGGGCAGCGCGATGGTGACGGTGGCGGTCAGGCCGTCGGCGCGACGGTCGAGGCGCAGCGAGTCGGCCAGATGTTCCGCCAGCCAGAGGCCGCGGCCGCCGGCCGCGGTCCCGGCGGCTTGCCGGATCGGCGGCAGGTCGCCGCCCGCGCCGTGATCGACGACGTCGCAGCGCAGCATGTCGCCCTGCCGCCGCAGGTGCAGGTGGCCCGTGCCGCCGCCATGGCGCACCGCGTTGGTGGTCAACTCGTGGACGGCCAGGACGAAGCCCTCGGCCGGCTCGCCGGTCAGCCCCGCTGCGGTGACCCGTGCCGCGACGGCATGCCGCAGCTCGGTGATGGTGTCGGCGGTGAACTCCCGGGACAGGAGCGACGACGACTCGCGTCGCACGTGCCCGGCCCCCGTCGAGTCGATCTCGGCCGGCGGTCCGAAACCGCCCATGGAAAAGAGGTTACCCGCGTTCCTCTTATCCGCTGGTGGCGCCTCGGCGCCGCCACCCTGCCCGAGGAGGCCCGCGGGCTCCGGCGGTATCCGCAGCACGACCAGGGCGATGTCGTCGTCGCCGGTGGCGGCGTACCGGTCCAGCAGTTGGTCGCAGAGCTGCTCCGCGGTCGATCCCTGCCGGCCGGTGAGGCTTCGCGTGAGGTCCGCCAACCCGTCGTCGATGATCGCGTCGCGTCGGTCGATCAGGCCGTCGGTGTAGAGGACGACGGCGCAGCCGGGCGTGAGGGCGACGCGGTGGTCGCCGCGCGTGACGCCGGCCCGGACGCCCAGCAGCGTCTCCGGCGGGGTGCGCAGCAGGGTCGCGGTCCCGTCGGGGGTGACGAGGACCGGTGGCAGGTGCCCGGCGTTGGACCACCACAGGGTGCGTACGCCGTCCCGGGCCTGCTCCTCGGGCTGTTCCAACCGGGCCAGAACGGCGGTCGCCAGCGCGTCCACGCCCAGGCCGCGCATCGTCGCCTCCAGGCCCTCCAGCACCGCGGCCGGCGTCTTCCCCGCGGCGTACGCGACTCCGCGGAGCAGGTTGCGGATCTGCGCCATGGCGGCGGCGGCCTGCTGGTCGTGGCCCGCCACATCCCCGATGACCAGCGTGAGACCGCCGTCGGGCTGCAGGAACGAGTCGTACCAGTCGCCGCCGATCCGCGCCCGCTCGCTTGCCGGCAGGTAGCGGACCGCCACCTCCAGACCGGGCGGCCGGGCGGGTGGGGTGAGCAGGCTGCGTTGCAGTTGCTCGGACAGGTCCCGCTCCAGGACGGCGACCCGGCGCTCGGCCTGGCGCGTCTGGGCCCGCTGCAACGCCTGCGCCACCGTCGCCCCCACCAGCCGCACGAACCCCACGTAGCCGTCGTCGAGGGGCAGGTGCTGGCTCAGGCGGGCCACCAGCACCGTCTCCGCGGACGGTGGCGGGCCCGGCAGGCGTACCCGCATCACGGGGAGGTCCGCCATCATCTCCACCACGAAGTCCCCGTCGCCGAAGATCGTCGACCGCACCGCGGGCAGCGGCGGACGACCGGCGTCGCCCGCCGGGTCCGGGGCGAGGATGTCGACGTCCGGCAGGTCCTGCGGATCGGTGCGCAGCACCCGCACCGCCCGGTCGAGGATCTCGGTCGGCTCCTCGAGGCCGCTGAGGGCGTCGCTGAGCCCGACCAGCATGATCAGCCGTCGCTGGGACAGGACCTGCGCGGTCGTCTCCGTCGCGATGTCGATCACGCCCTCGACCTGTCCGCCGGGGCCACGGACGGCCGAGTAGGAGAACGTGAAGTAGCACTCCTCGGGGTAGCCGCGCCGGTCCATCAGCAGCCGCATGTCCCGCGTCCAGGTCGCGCGCCGGGTCGACCGCACCGAATCGAGCATCGGCCCGATGACGTCCCAGATCTCCGCGAAGACCTTCGCCGCCGGGGCGCCGAGCGCGGCGGGGTGCTTGTTCCCGATCAACTCGACGTAGGCCTCGTTGTAGATCATGACGAACTCCGGACCCCAGAACAGCGTCACCGGGAACCGGGAATGCAGGGTGAGGTCGACGGCGGCGCGCAGCGTCGGACTCCACCCGGACGCCGCGCCCAGCGGCGTCGACGCCCAGTCGACCCCCCGGTACGCCGAGCGCAGCGTCCCTGCCGCCTCGAACAGCTCATCCACCGCCCGACCATAGCCCCGACCGCCGTGCCACCCGGCACGGCAGCGGATGGCTCACCACCGGCCAGTAGGGCGAGGAACGCGGAAAGCGAGGGGGCCGACCCCGGGGTGGTGCCGCCAATGGCGCAGGTTTGGCCCTGCGGCGGAGGCGGTGAAATCCGCGCGGAAAGGCGAGGGTCCCTTCGGTTGCTCAGCTCTTTCCGGCGGTTTTCCGGAATTGGAGAAACGTACTCGCGGTCACGTGTCTTCGCAGGTCAAGGCCAGGGGAACCGGCAATGGTCGCACGTCGGCCGGGCTCCGGTAAATGGCTGAGTCCGCTTGGCAGCAGGAGCCTGGTGAATGGGATTCACCGCACCAGAATTCGAGTTCGACCGGGGAAATTGTCGCCCCGGCGGCTCTCACTCAGGAGGTAAATCCCCATGAGCCGAATGACATCGGGCGGACGCGGGGGTACGGTCGTGCGCCGCACCATTTTCGCGTTGGCCGCCGCGATCGTCGCCACCGGCGCGATCGGAACCCCGGCGGTGGCCGACGGCAAACCCGTCACGCCGTCCGCCCAGCCGGCCGAGGCCGTGCCGGGCGGGTTCGCCAGCTGGCGCGAGCTGTTCTCGGCGCAGGACCGGCTCAACGCGGCCGCCGGCGAGATCACAACCGCCCGCGGCGAGGGCTTCGCCGGTGTGGTCGCCGCGCCGGAGGACCGCAAGCTCACCGTCTACTGGAAGGGGGCGGTGCCCGGCTCCGTCCGCGACCTGGCCAGGCGGCTCGCCGTACCGGTGAAGTTCAAGCCGGCCCGGTTCCACCAGCGCGAGATGGTCGCCGAGGCGCAGCGGCTCGCCGCCGACCCGCGGGCGGTCTCGGTGGCCGGCAAGGTCGACGGCAGCGGGCTCGCGGTGACCGTCACCGGCAAGGCGCTGGCCTCGGGCAAGCGGGACGTCCTGCGGACCGCGCGGCTGCCGCTCGACGTGCGCACCGCGTCGAGCCCCACGCTGCTCAACCGCCAGAACGACTTCGCCCCGTACTGGGGCGGGGCGCGGTACTACGCCGGCGGCGGCTGCAGCACCGGCTTCGGGGTCTACTGGAACGACGCCCGCCAGATCCTCAGCGCCGGGCACTGCGGCGTGAACGGCCAGGTCGCGTACGACGGTGGTGGCCCCACCAACACCATGGGGCCGATCATCAACGACTGGAACCCGCGGGACACCTTGATGATCAGGGTCGCGGCCGGCGGCCGGATCTACACCGGCGCCTACAACGCCGCCACCAGCATCGGGGTCGGCGGCGCCGCCTCGGACTACGTCGGCAACTACGTCTGCACCGGCGGCGCCTCGAGCGGTGAGCACTGCAGCCTGCGGGTCAGTGTGGTCAACCAGTTCGTCAACGTCGGCTACGTGATCGGGCCGGTGACGCAGGCCAACCACATCGTCGCCGGGGGCTGCGCCGGGGCGCCGGGTGACAGCGGCGGGCCGGTGTACTCGTACCGCTCGGACGGGCGGGTCGACGCCCGCGGCACCGTCTCCGCCGGGGTGACCGGCACGGCGGTCTGCCCCGGCGTGGTCGCCAACGGCTCCAGCACCGTCTGGTACGCCCCCCTGCTGCGGCCCGTGGGTGACGCGCAGATCGGGTCGCTGACCTACTACGGCGCCTCGCTCATCCAGGGCTGAGGCCGCGCCGGGCCGCGACGGTCGGCGTACCACGGATCCGAACAGCGTGGGCCGGTCCACACGGGACCGGCCCACGCCGCCGCCTCGACCCGCCCGGGCCTTAGGTGACCGTTAAGAAGCGGTTCCGGCTGGTTCACCCGCCGGGTGCCGCTGGCAGACTGGGGCGATGCCCTCCGCCGACACGCCCGCTCCGCCCGTTCCCCGCCGCCGTAGCCGGGCGCTCGTCGCGGTGGCCGTCGCGCTCGCCGTGGCGGCCGCGGTCGGCCCGGGCGACGCGCGAACTGCGCGGCATGTGGATCACGACGGTGAACAACATCGACTGGCCGAGCCGCCGGGGGTTGCCGGCCGAGGCCGTGCGGGCCGAGTTCCGCGGCTGGTTGGACCTGGCGGTGCGGCGCAACCACAACGCGGTCTTCGTGCACGTGCGGCCGAGCGGGGACGCGCTCTGGCCGTCGAGCTACGCGCCGTGGTCGGAGTGGCTGACCGGGCGCCGCGACGGCCGCGACCCGGGCTGGGACCCGATGGAGTTCATGGTCGCCGAGGCGCACGCCCGCAACCTGGAGTTCCACGCCTGGTTCAACCCCTACCGGGGCGGCCAACCGGCCACGGTGGGCGGCCCGGGCCCCCGCCTGGACCAGCTCGCGCCCACCCACCCGCTGCGGCAGCACCGCGACTGGGTGGTGACCTATCCCAGCGCCGACCGGCCCGGCAGCCGCCTCTACTTCAACCCCGGCATCCCCGAGGCACGCCGGTTCGTCGAGGACGCCATGCTGGAAGCGGTCCAGCGGTACGACGTCGACGGGGTGCACTTCGACGACTTCTTCTACCCGTACCCGGAGGCGGGACAGGACTTCCCGGACGACGCGGCGTTCGCCCGCTACGGCAGTCGGTTCGCCGACAAGCACGCCTGGCGGCGGGACAACGTGAACACGCTCGTCCGCGAGATGAGCGAACGGATCAAGGCGGTCAAGCCGTGGGTGAAGTTCGGCATCAGCCCGTTCGGCATCTGGCGCAACAAGCGCACCGACCCGGCCGGCTCGGCCACCGCCGGCCTGCAGAGCTACGACGACATCTACGCCGACACCCGGCTCTGGGTACGGCAGCAGTGGCTGGACTACGTGGTGCCGCAGCTCTACTGGCACATCGGGTTCGGCAAGGCCGACTACGCCAAGCTGCTGCCCTGGTGGGCGGCCACGGTGCGGGGCACCCGGGTGCAGCTCTACATCGGCCAGGCCGACTACCGGGTGGGTGAGCGCGGCGCCTGGCGCGATCCGGCCGAGCTGGCCCGTCAGCTCGCGCTGAACCGGCGGCACGGGGTGACCGGGAGCGTGCACTTCAGCGCCCGGCAGGTGCGCGCCGACAAGCTCGGGGCGGTCAGCCGCTACAGCCAGGCGCACTACGCCGCTCCCGCGCTGCTGCCCACGATGGCCCAGCTGCCCGCGGCGCCGCCGCCCGCGCCCGCGATCACGGCGGCCCGCCGGGCGGACGCCGGCGGGGTGGCGCTGACCTGGCGTGGCGACGACGCCGTGAGCTTCGCCGTCTACCGGGTGGACGGCGGCACGGCCCGGCTCGTCGGCACCACCCGCGGCGGGGACTGGGTGGACCGCACGGCCCCGGCCGGGCGGCCGCTCACCTACTGCGTCGCCGGCCTGGACCGCAGCGCGAACGAGGGCCGGCTCAGCGCACCGGTGTCCGTCGCCGCCGGGTAGCGGCGTCGGGACGCACGGTGGGCGGCGGCCCGTCGTCGGGCGGCTGCGGCGGCGAGACCCAGGTGACCAGCACCACCGAGATGATCATGAGCAGGAACCACGAGGCGAGCTTCGCCGGTGAGACCGGCTGCCAACCGCCCAGCTGGCTGGGGTAGAGCCAGGCGTTCGACCAGGTGGCGATGTTCTCGGCGAGCCAGATGAAGAAGGCGACGAGGAGGAAGGCCAGCAGCAGCGGCATGCGCCACCGGAGCCGGAAGATGCGGAACTGCATGACGCAGCGCCCGAACACGAGCGCGACGGCGGCGATGAGCAGCCACCGCACGTCGAGGACGTAGTGGTTGGTGAAGAAGTTGGCGTAGATCGCGGTGGCCAGCACGGCCGTCACCCAGCGCCTCGGGTAGCGGGTGAAACGCAGGTCGAACAGCCGGTTCACCCGGACCAGGTAGGAGCCGACCGCGGCGTACATGAAGCCGCTGAACAGGGGCACCGCGCCGATCCTCAGCAGGCCGTCGGAGGCGTAGGACCAGGAGCCCACCTGCGTCTTGAACAACTCCATGGCCGTGCCGACGAGGTGGAACAGCACCACCACGCGCAGTTCGCGCAGGGTCTCCAGGCGGCCGGCCACCATGGCGATCTGGATGGCGACCGCGGCGAGCGTCAGGAAGTCGTTGCGGGCGAACGCCGGGTCCCGCGGGTACCAGAGATGGGCCGCGGAGATGACCGCCAGCATCGCCCCGCCGAAGACGCACGCCCAGGCCTGTTTGAGCCCGAAGACCGCGAACTCGGTCAGCCAACCGGCCGGCCCGTGCCGGGGCAGCCGCGCCAGGACCGCGCGGAAGCGGGCGTCGATCGCACGTTCGGCCGTGGTCAGGGCGGCCGGTCCGGACGGGTTGTGCATCACCCCGACGCTATCGCGGGCTCACCCGGGTCGTCCGGCCCGTCCCGCGCAGCCCGAGCAGGGCGACCACGGCGAGCACGATGACGGCGACGGCGTACTCCTCGGCGGTCTGGCGCAGGCCGCCGCCGTGGACCACGAGGAACCCGGCGACGACGGTGGGCAGGCCGAAGCCGACGTAGCAGACGATGTAGAGCAGGGAGAGGACGCTGGCACGTTCGTGTGCCTCGACCAGCGGCGTGACGGTCTTGAGGCTGCCCTGGAAGCCGCCCCCGAAGCCGACGCCCCCGAACGCCAGGCCGACGAAGAAGCCGGCGACGGACTCCGCCCGGACCGACACCAACGTGATGACCATGCCGAGGACGAGTGCGGCGATGCCGATGAGCATCACCCGCCGTGCGGGTGCGTCGCGCAGCACGAGGATGGCGGCGGACCCGAAGACGGCGAAGACGAAGATGCTCAGGCCCCCGGCCACGATCGAGGATTCCATGAGGGCGCGGACGAGCGCCGGGCCGAGCGCGCCGAAGAAGCCGGCCAGCGCCCAGACGGCGAAGGCGACCGGGGCGACGACCAGCAGCGGCCCGCGTACCACGCGGGGGAGTGTGATCTCCGGCCGCAGGCTCCGCAGCGCCCCCGCCAAGGGCGTGACCGTCTCCCCCATGAGCACGACCCCGACACCCTGGATGAGCAGGACCACGATCAGGACGACGTACACGAGTCGGGTCGGCGCGGGCAGGAACTGGACGAGCAGCGCGGAGAGCAGGGCGCCGACCCCGGTGCCGATGCCCGGGGCGATCGAGTTGGCGAGCGTGCCCCGGGCGCGGTCGACGTCGAGCATGGCGGCGGCCGCCGCGCCGGTGGCGGTGCCGGCCGCCAGGCCCTGCACGATGCGGGCGGCCACCAGCGCGGGTACGCCGCCGGCGAGGACGAAGATGACCAGCGAGACGATCTGCACCACGATCGCGGCGAGCAGGACCGGGCGCCGCCCGACGTGGTCGGAGAGCTTGCCGACGGTGAGCAGGGAGGCCAGCACCGCGACGGCGTAGACGGCGAACACCGCGGTGGTGGTGACCGGCGAGAAGTGCCAGCGCGACTGGTAGATCGTGTACAGGGGGGTCGGGGCCGCCGACGCCGCCACGAACGACACGATGATCGAGGCGAGCAGGAACAGGGTGACGCCCGGCGCGAGGCGCTTCTGCTGCTGGGCGATGCTCATCGGAGGTGCTCCTCGGGTGAGCGGCGCGCGGGCGCGCTCAGGTGGACACGTCCACGGCCGCGGCGCCGACGACGGCCCGCTCACCCTCCTGCTGCACGTAGCCGACCACCGACGCCTGCGCGGGATCGAGGTCCGGCGGCACCGCCAGGTCCACCCGGCCCTCCTCGGCCGCCAGGGCCACCGAGGTGAAGGCCCGGACCACGTTGTCCTGCCGCAGATGGCGGCCGGCGTTCTCGCCCCGGGGGACGTCGTTCTCCAGACCCCGTTCCACGACGGCCACGTGCAACATGCCCCGGGCCGGCGGCCGCTCGGCCCGGTAGTCGACCGCCACGTGCCCGCCGCCCGCGTCCCCGACCGACAGGGTGAGCGGCGTGGTGGCCGCCGCCGACAGCGCCGACGCGATGGCGTCGGCCGCCCGCCGGCGGTCGGAGCCGACGAACTCGGCGGTGCCGTTGACCACCATCTGCGGGGTGTAGAGATGTCCGGTTCCGAAGGCCCGCGCGTACGCCTCCTGCCGCGCGGTGTACGCCGCCGCCGCGTAGGGGTCGGGCCAGCCCAGGTGGTCCCAGTAGTCGACGTGGAAGCCGAGGGCGAAGACGGGCTCGCCCCGCTTGCGGGCGTCCCGCTCGATCTCGCTCAACACCTCCTCGGCGGGCGGGCAGCTCTCGCAGCCCTGCGAGGTGAACATCTCCACGACGGCGAAGCCGCCGTTGCCGGCCTGCGGCGGCGACCCGGTGGGCGAGAGGTCCGTCATGGCGTGGCTCCTCCGTCCGTCGGTCCTGCTGGCCGCACTCCGATTCCCGTTGCGGCCGGGACCATGCACCGACGGCCCCCGCGCGTCAGGTCGGCGCCGTGTCCAGCGCCGCCAGGAAGTCGTCCACCAGGTCGGCGGTGTCCTCGATGCCGGTGGAGACGCGGACCAGCCCGTCCCCGATGCCGGCGGCGGCCAGTTGCCAGGCGTCCACGATCCCCGCCCACATCGACCGGGGATGCACCACCAGCGTGCTGACACTGCCCAGGCTGGCCGCCCGCTTGGCCAGCCGCAGCCCGGCCAGCAGCGCAGCGGCCCCCGCCCGGCCCGCCGTGAGTTCCACGCCGAGCACCCCCGCCGAAGCCGGTCATCTGCCGCCGCGCGAGGGCGTGCTGGGGGTGCGCCGGCAGCCCCGGGTAGCGGACCCGGGCGACCGCCGGGTGCCCCTCCAGGGCCCGGGCCAGGGCCAGCGCGTTCGCGTTGTGCCGCTCAACCCGCAGCGGCAGCGTGCGGATGCCGCGCAGCAGCAGCCAGGCGTCCACCGGGCCGAGCGTGCTGCCGGTGACGATCGCGGTCTGCCACACCCGCTCGACCAGCCCGGCGGGGCCGACGACCACCCCGGCCGACACGTCGGAGTGGCCGCCGAGGAACTTCGTGCCGCTGTGCCAGACCAGGTCCGCCCCGGCGCTCAGGGGGCGCTGGTTGACCGGCGTGGCGAAGGTGTTGTCGACCACCACCAGCGCGCCCGCCGCGTGGACCGAGGCGACCACGGCCGCCAGGTCGGTCAGCTCCAGCAGCGGGTTGCTCGGCGTCTCGACCAGCACCAGGCGGGTCTCCGGGCGCAGCGCCCGCTCGAACGCCCCGCTGTCGGTCTGGTCGACCTGGGTGCAGGACACCCCGAAGCGTGGCAGCAGGCCGGTGGCGAGCGAGGTGGTGCCGCCGTACGTGCTGCGCTGCACCACCACGTGGTCGCCGGCGGCGAGCAGGGCCAGGGCGATCGTGCTGATCGCGCCCATGCCGGACGCGGTGACCAGGCCCGTCTCCGCCCCCTCCAGTTCGGCGACCACGGCGGCCACCTGCGCGTGGTTGGGGTTCCCGTAGCGGGTGTAGAAGGCGCTGCCCCGGGGCTCGGTGGCGATCTCGTCTATTTCTCGATTGGTGGCAACTTTCTGACTGCGCAACGCGTCGCCGTCTGCCCCGCCAGGCCGTCGCATTGTGCCTCACCTGCGCCTTCACGGGATCCACCGGCACCGTCGGGAGGTCCGTCCACCGGGTCGCGAGGCGGTGGCGGCCGGTGAATGTCCGGAGGTTGACGATTGGCCGGATCGATGGGTGATGGCCTCTTCTCGGTGACCTGTTGCCGCCCCTGTCTCCATTTCGGAGGCCGTTTTGTATTGCGCGCGGATGGTGCGCATGGCCCCGTTTCCACCCGACCGGAAGCGCGAGGTCCCGGGCCGCGCGCGACGCGCGCGACGCGGCAGGAAAGGATGTCGGCATGACCGACCCTCTGCTGCCCTCCCTCCCTGGGCGTGTCGTCGTCACCGGCGCCGCCGGAAAGCTCGGTCGCGCCGTGGTCGCGCACCTGCGCGCGGCGGGCGTCGACGTGCTCGCGGTGGACCGCGCCGGCGGGCGCGACCCGCGCGACGTCGACGGCGAGTTCCTCCTGGTCGACCTCACCGACTACGGGCAGGTGGTGGAGGCGTTCACCGGCGGCGCCGACGAGCACGCCGGCGGCGTCAGGGCGGTGGTGCACCTGGCGGCGGTCCCGGCGCCGGGGCTGCTGCCCAACGCGGTGACCTTCGCGAACAACTCGGCCGCGACGTACAACGTCTTCGCCGCGGCCCGGGCGGCCGGGATCAAGCGGGTGGTCTGGGCGTCCAGCGAGACGGTGCTGGGGCTGCCGTTCGACACCCCGCCGCCGTACGCGCCGCTCGACGAGGAGTATCCGCCGCGCCCGGAGTCGACCTACTCGCTGAACAAGGCCCTCGAGGAGGAGATGGCGCGGCACTTCTGCCGCTGGGACCCGGAGCTGGTCATGGTCGGCCTGCGCTTCTCCAACGTGATGGACGTCGAGGACTACGCGGCCTTCCCCGCCTTCGACGCCGACCCGCGGCTGCGCCGCTGGAACCTCTGGGGCTACATCGACGCCCGGGACGGCGCCCAGGCGGTCGAGCGGGCGCTCGCCCACGACCGACCCGGCGCCGACGTCTTCATCATCGCCAACGCCGACACCGTGATGACCAGGTCCAGCGCCAGCCTGATGGCCGAGGTCTACCCGGACGTCGAGGTCCGCCGGGACCTCGGCGAACACGAGACCCTGCTCAGCATCGACAAGGCCCGCCGGGTGCTGGGCTACGAGCCCCGGCACTCCTGGCGCGACCACGTCGGGCCCACCGGCTGATCCGCCGATCAGAGGTGCGAGGCCCCGGTGAGCAGGGCCGCGCCATCCGATCGGAGGAGCGGGTCTGGATCCGACGGTGGTGCGGCCCGCCGGTGCGGCCGGAATTGGTGCCGTGCGGTGGAAACCCGGTGCGGCGCGGTACCGCGAGAAGACCTTCCCTTCTACGGTGACGTCCGGCACGCGGGCGGGTGGACGTTGCCGGGAACCGACCCGGTGGTGCCGTCTCGGGCGTTCACAGGGAGTCATGGATGAAGGTCTGGAGTCGCACCGTCGCGGGTCTGGTCGCCGGTGCCGTCGTGGTGCTGGGCGTGCCGGCGGTCGCGGGCACCGTGGCGACCACGCTCACCGCCACGGACGCCGGCGCCACCGCACGGACCGGCGCGGAAGCGATGAGCAGCAGCACGGCGCTCGGCGCGGCGCGCACGGTCGCCACCGCGGCGGCGGTGGTGCCGGGGGACACCCGGCTGGTGCCGAGCGTCCCGCGTACCGACACGCCGCGGATCACCAACGGCGAGATCAAGGACCTGGAGGTGATCGGCAACCGGGTCTTCATCGCCGGCACCTTCACCTCGATCGCCAACGTCGGCGGGGCGACCATCGCACAGAAGTCGCTGGCCTCGTACAACCTGGACACCGGGAAGGTCGACACCGGCTTCAAGCCGACGTTCGACGGGTCCGTCGAGGCCGTCGAGGCGTCGCCCGACGGGACGTCGCTCTACGTCGCGGGGTCCTTCAACACGGTCGGCGGCGTCACGAAGCGGAAGATCGTGCGGCTCAACCCGACCACCGGCGCGCCGATCGCCGCGTTCACCGCCACCGCGAACGCCCGCGCCACCGCGCTGGCCGTGAGCAGCACGGCGGTCTACGTGGGCGGCCAGTTCAGCACGGTCAACGGGGTGAGCCGCAGCGGCCTGGTCGCGCTCAACCCGACCACGGGCGCCGTGGACACCGGCTTCAACCTGCCGCTCACCGGCGGCATCGGCGTCGGCGGCATGCTCACCGTGCAGCAGCTCAAGCTGACCCACGACCGGAGCAAGCTGCTCGTCGTCCACACCGGACGGCAGATCGCCGGCCAGGACCGCTACGGCGTCGCCCTGGTCAACACCGCCACCAAGGCGCTGCTGCCGTGGCGTACCCGGCTCTGGGAGGACAACCTCTCCTTCGTCGGCGGCATCCAGCGGGTGTTCGCCGGTGACATCGCGCCGGACGACTCCTACTTCGTCGTCACCAGCGGCTCGGGCGGCGACCGCCCGCCGATCAACGACACCGCCATCGCGTACCCGCTCACCGGCGCCGACAACGTCCAGCCGCTCTGGGTGTCGCGGCACTTCGACAGCGTCTACTCGGTGGCCATCACGGCCACCGCCGTGTACGTCGGCGGCCACTTCAGCTGGCAGGAGTCGCCGACCTCCAACGTCCCCTGGCCCGGCCTGGACAACGTCGGCTACGGCACCGGCCAGGGCCTGAGCGGCTACGGTCTCGGCGACCAGGTGGTCCGCCGCGACCATCTCGGCGCGCTCGACCCGAAGACCGGCACCGCGCTCGAATGGAACCCCGGCTCCAACTCGTACGAGGGTGAGAAGGCCATGCTGGCCACCGCGCGCGGTCTGATCGTGGGCGGCGACGGCAACGTCAAGGGCGGCAAGACGGTCGGCCGGGTCGGCTTCTTCGACCTGTCCAGGGCGCCGGCGCCGGCGGCGCTGGACACCACCATCGTCACGCCCATCGAGGGCGCGGTGAAGCCGGCCAACGAGTCCTTCGCGCTCGGCGGCCAGGCGCTCGCCCCGGCCGGGGTCAGCCGGGTCCAGATCGAGATCCAGAACCGGAACACCAGCCAGTTCCTCCAGGACGACCTGAAGACCTGGGGCGCCGCCAACAGCATCAACGCCACGGTCGCCGCGGTGAACACCGCCTCGACCACGTGGACGCTGCCGGTGTCGCTGCCCTCCGGCGTCTACCAGATCCAGGCGAAGACGTTCGGCCGCGACGGCGTCGGTGACGCCACCAAGGCCGTCAAGAAGATCGAGGCCTTCCGCTTCGACGACCTGCCGCCGTCGACGCGGATCGACTCGCCGCCCGGCGGCCTGCTCGCCACGAAGAGCTTCGTCGCCACCGGCACCGCCACCGACGACAAGGGCGTCAGCTCGCTGATCTACTCGTTCCGCACCCCCGACAACCGGTATCTCCAGGACGACGGGACGGTGGCCGCGGTCTACAACACCTTCCGTGGCGAGCCGGACGTGATCGGCGCGCTGTCCACCACCTGGCAGTTCGAGGTGGCCCTGCCGATCGAGGGCCAGTGGAAGATGACCGCCACCTCGGTCGACACCGCCGGCCAGAGCGACCTGCGCGGCGACACCCGGGACTGGACCGTCTCGTCGACCGGTGTCCCGCCGACGGTGGCCATCAGCGCGCCCGTGCCGATGACCCCGCCGACCGC
Organism: Micromonospora sp. NPDC004540; assembly: GCF_040610095.1. Lineage (NCBI taxonomy): Bacteria > Bacillati > Actinomycetota > Actinomycetes > Micromonosporales > Micromonosporaceae > Micromonospora > Micromonospora sp. NPDC004540. The sequence goes on along the minus strand of NZ_JBEXLR010000011.1, from coordinate 1,330 downwards.
GGCCGCCCCGGTCACCGTCGGGCCCGGCGGCACCATCACCTTCGCCGGCACCGCCCAGGACGACGACGCCGTCAGGTCGGTCGAGATCTACCTGCGCAACAACACCACCCGGGAGGCGCTGGCCGCCGACGGCACCTGGGGGGCCGACTCGGTCGCGGCCTACTACCGGATCTCGCCGACCAACCTCAACGCCGCGTCGTACGCCTGGTCGTTCACCACCGTGCCGCTCACCCCGGGCGTGTACGACTTCCGGGTACGGGCCACCGACAGCCTGGGACTGACGACCTCGGGCACGAACATGGGCCGGCTCAGCGTCACCGCCCAGGTGCCCGGCGACGCGTTCCCGAACGGCCTGCTCAGCTTCACCGGGGTCGACCAGAACGTGGACCAGCTGCACCTCAACCTGGCCGGCACGGCGACCGACGACAAGGGCGTGCAGAGCGTCCGGGTGGCGCTGCGCGACCTGGACACCGGCCGGTACGTGCAGCCGAACGGCACCATGGCCGCCGCCTTCGCCACGGTCAACGCCACGCTGGCCGCGCCGGGCGCGACGAGCACCGCGTTCACCCTCTCGATCGACCTGCCGACCAAGGGCGAGTACAGCGTCGAGGCGTGGGCCGTCGACACGGCGGGCCAGCAGGACGGCTCGACCTCCGGTGCCACGGCGCGGTACCTCGTCTACCCGGGTGACCTCGATCCGCGGCTGGAGCCGAGCATCACCCCGGTGGAGGGCCAGGCCTACACCGGCGGCCGGATCGTCGTCACCGGACGGGCCGTCGACGACATCGGGATGCTCCGCGTGGACATCCAGATCTCCAACAGCGCGGGCCAGGGGATGAACGCTGCCGGCACCTTCAGCACGCCCAGCACCCCCGGCAACTTCCCGTGGATCGCGTCCTTCCTGACCAGCCCGGGCTCCCCGGGGTCGAACTTCGCGTACACCTCGCCGGTGATCCCGGCGGGCACCTACACGGTCTCGATCCGCGGCGTCGACAACTACGGTCAGCTCCAGCAGCCGCCGCGGACGGTCTCGGTGACCGTCAGCTGAGCCGAAACGCCCGCGGACCGGTCCGCGTCGGGGTGGCACCGCCACCCGGACGCCGGGCCGGTCCGCGGCCGGCTCAGCGCGGGGCGATGAGGCACATCCCGCCGGGAGCGGGCCGGTCCATCGTGGTCAGCGCGTCGGGCACCTCGTCGAGACCGATCGTGCGGGTGATCAGCTCGCCGGGGCGCAGCACCCCGGCGGTGACCAGCCGGAGCAGCTCGGGATAGGCGTGCGCGGCCATGCCGTGGCTGCCGCGCAGCTCCAGCTCGTACGCGATCACCAGCT